>SLFF01000158.1 GCA_007124395.1 Thermomicrobiaceae bacterium
ATCTGAACAAGTACGCACCCTGGGAGAGCCCCGCGACCAGACCAGCAATCGCCACCGGTGCGCCGACTCCGCACACCGCGGTCAACCCGTACAGCGTTAACACATTTCTCTCTCAAGAGGTCGAGCCGTGGAAGCGCGAGAAGACGCTCGAGATGATCTCCATGGCCGGTATCGGCTGGATTAAAGAGGGAGTGCCCTGGAGCGAGATCGAACCCGCTGAAGGCAGTCACTGGGACCCGGAGCACCAGCAGGACACATGGCAGAAGTACGATGACATCTTCGCAATGGCTGAGCGTTACGGGGTTCGCGTCATCGCACGGCTCGATCACACCCCGCCATGGGCTAGACCCGAAGGTTCAACCTATCACTCCCCACCTTCGGACGTGGAGACGTATGGCCAGTTCGTTGAGGACTTCGTCGAACGCTACAAGGGCCGCGTGCAGCACATTCAGGTCTGGAACGAGCCGAATCTGGCCCAGGAATGGGGTGGGGAAATCGATCCCGAGGGGTACTTCGAACTGCTCTCAGAGGCGTACACCAGAGCGAAGGCTGTTGATCCGGAAGTCGTTGTGTTGAGCGCCCCGATGGCGATGACAAATGAAGTGTCCAGCAGGGCGATCCCCGAATTCGACTACTGGCGGGAGCTCTACGATCTCGGAGCTCAGGACTACTTCGACATTCTCACGGCAACTGGATACGGCATCGATCAACCGCCAGATGATCCACCGTCGCCAGAGGTGATCAACCTTCGAAGAATCGAACTCGTGCGCGATCTGATGGCAGAGTACAACGATACGTCGACTCCGATCTGGCTCACCGAGTATGGCTGGAATGCGTCCCCGGACATCATCCCAACCGAGCTTCAGGAGTGGGGCAGCGTCACTGACGCTGAGCAGGCGGAGTGGACTGCCGATGGAATCCAGTATATGGATGAGAACTGGCACTGGTTTGGCGTCTCCAGCATCTGGTACTTCCGTCAGGTCGGTTTGATCCCGCCGGATTCGGCCGAGTACTACTTCGCGATGGTGGATCTCGAGTTCACCCCTCGGCAGGTGTATCTCAGTGTCCGGGACGATGCCGCTGCCAGACAGATAGCGCTCCCCGGACATTACGGGCCGATGGAATCGCCAATTCAACAAACTGGCCGCTGGCCCAGATTCGACGATCCTGAGAGTCACACTGGAGAGTCGATAGCGTCCGATCATTGGGGCGCCGAAATCAGGATCGAGTTCTCTGGCACTGATCTCACGCTGATCCCTGGCGACAGTTCACTTCAATCTGGGTGGATGTATGCCACCCTCAATGGCGAGCCAGTAGAAAATGATCTGTTCAGCCGCGACGTTCTGGATCGGACCTACCTCGATCTCGATCAACTGCCGGACAACGTTGACGAGTTGCCAGTGGTGGAACGATACCGCCCGGACCAGCCGCAACAAGTCAATACGTTTGTTCTCCACATCCACGAAGGCGCAAGCTTCTCGCTCCGCGGATTTGACGTAGACTACGAACCTTCGAATAGTCGATTCATCATCGTGACACTTCTGACCCTGAGCGGACTCGTTGCTGGCACAATAATGGTCGTGCGCCGGACTGATCGAACATGAGTGAGCGCCAGATGAACCAGGATGAGTCGCAGGAATCATCTCCGAAGACTGGAACGGCTGTCCAGGCCTGGCCAATTGCTGCCATTGCCGGAATCATCCTGCTTACCGGCGCAGTAGCCTGGCTGATGAATCTGGAGCAGTCCCTTCCTGATATTCGCACCCCCCGGGATTCAGCATCGAGCACAGTGCTTCCCGGCCATGCTCTCCTTATGCCCGGGCAGACAGATATCGAAGAGGTTGATCCAGTTCTGGAAGGCGACTGGGTCACGCAGGAGATTGGTGACAGCGACTGGCTTGCCACCGATCTGCGCGGCAGTAGTCTACGTGCCGCCTTTTATGGCACCGACCTGTATCTCTGGGCACGCCTGGGGCCGGACGCAAGCCGGGCATACATTACCGTGAACGATCAACCAGTCGATCATCTCCTTCAGGATGATGTCGGAAGCTATGTCAATTTGTGGTCTGCGCAGACGTCGGACCAGCCAATCCGAATCGGACAGAACCTGGCGCATGGAGAGCACACAGTACATATCGTGGCTGATGGAGACGGCGAGTTGGCACTTTCCGGATTCGAAGTCGATGCATCGACCCCCTTCCCCTGGGCATTCATTCTCGGATACTCCGGACTCGGGGGCGGGATCTTTCTCCTCGTCCGGGCATTGCTCTACGGAATCAATCGCCAGAGCACTCAGGTACTGCGGCCATCACCGGCGCAGCGACGGATGACGAGGGATTGATGCAGCGAGCGCCGGAGCACCTGCATCCACAGGTCATTGCACGCGAAATAGCGCTTATCTCAATCGTCATCATAATTGTCGCGATCCCAGCAATTCTTCAGCTCGGCTTACTGAGCTGGGCGGCGATCGGCGGGCTACTTGCCTTTGCCTTCGTCTACCCGCGGTCGGTGATCCTGGCGATCCCAGCGATGATCTCGCTGTCGTTTCAACCGATGCTGCTCGGCTCCTTCGAGCTGAACGTGCTGGAAGCTCTGACGATCGCCGGAGTGATCGGGTACACACCAAGATTCTTCGTCGGATTCTGGAAACTCACCCGAATCGAGCCTGAAGATCGATACCGATACATGCGCACCATCGTTCCTGACCGCCTCACGGCAGGGATCGCGTTCCTGCTGGTTATCGCGGGCATCGTATCCATCATCTGGATGGCAGATGGCGCGCACGCAGCCGAGAGCCTCCGGCTCGCCCGCTGGACAATCGTCGTCCCGGTTGCATTCTTCTTTCTCATTGTCCCGATCCTTCGGCAACACGCTGACTATCGATACATCGCGGTGGGACTCTTTCTGGCCGGGGCGGTGGCGAGCTCTATCCTTGCACTGATCGATGGAGCACTGGGTGGCGGAGTCCAGGCCGATGCTGTCACCCGGCTATCCGGGATTGCCCCGCATCCGAACGCGCTAGCGCTCGTACTTGATCGTGCGCTCGTCCTCGGTATTCTCGTCGGCGTACTATTTCGCAACAGGATCGCACGGAACTGGCTGATTCCATCGGCGCTGGTCGCGGTTGTTCTGCTCCTGACATTCTCGCGTGGCGCGTTCCTTGGGGTTGGCGCTGGAATTCTGCTGATCCTGGTCATTGCCCAGGCGGGCCGCTTCGCCGTCGCTATGCTGGGGGCAAGCGTGACGGCCTTCGTGGCAATGATGATGACCGCGCCGGAAAGAACGCTCTCGTTTCTCGGCGGAGGCAGCGGGTCGATGCGCATCGAACTCTGGCAATCGTCGCTGAATATGATCTCCGACCATGTAATGACCGGTGTTGGGCTGGACCAGTTTCTCTACCAGTATTCCCCTCGCTACATCAACCCGGCGGCGTGGCCGGAACGATTCACGTCACACCCACACAACATCCTGCTCGATAGCTGGCTATCGCTCGGTATAATCGGCTTGATTGTCATCGGGATGATCGGGCTGATTACCTATCGACACGTGCGCACGGCGTTGTTGGTTCAGGACAGGGTGACACTCGCCGCGGCAGGGGCACTGATCACGGTAGCCGTTCATGGAATGGTCGATCACAGCTATTTTCTGCCCGAGCTGGCGGTCAGTGCCTGGCTACTCGTTGCCCTGCTGCCACCGTCTCACGAACCGGTAATCGATGACCCAGAGTCCGAAGAGACTCAGGAACCTGAACTGTCCGAAGACGCCGACTCATCAACCGAATCGGAAGGCGAACGTTGAAAATCCTCATTGCCGGCGCAGCTGGATTCATTGGCTCTCATCTGACCGACGCACTCCTTGAGCTGGGCCACGAGGTCATCGGCGTGGACAACTTCATCACCGGACGGGCCGTGAACATCGCACATCTCGCCGATGAGCCGCGATTCCGGCTCGTCGAACACAACATCACCACACCACTCGAACTCTCCGAAGCGATCGATCAGGTATTTCATCTGGCCAGCCCGGCTAGCCCTGTGGGGTACATGCGGAACCCGATCGAGACGCATCTGACCAACTCGATTGGAACCTACAACCTTCTGAACTTCGCCAGCCAGCATCAGGCGTCATTCCTGTTCGCGTCGACGTCTGAAGCATACGGTGATCCCGAGGTCCACCCGCAGCCGGAGACGTACTTCGGCAACGTCAACCCGGTCGGACCCAGAAGCTGTTACGACGAGAGCAAGCGATTTGGTGAGTCGATCACCATGGAGTTCGTTCGGAATTTCGACCTGAACGCCCGTATCATCCGTATCTTCAACACCTACGGGCCAAGAAGCGATCCAAACGACGGCCGAGTTATACCGGCATTCATTATGGCTGCCCTGCAGGATAAACCACTGACGATCTTCGGCGACGGCAAACAGACCCGTTCGCTTTGCTATGTGACCGATCTCGTTCAGGGGATCATCCGGGCAATGAACTGCGATAACACCCGCGGTGAAGTGATCAATCTCGGAAATCCGGATGAACGATCGGTTCTGGCGATTGCCGAGACGATCATCGATAATTGCGGATCGCAGTCCCGCATTGACTTCATGGAAGCCCGGGCTGATGATCCGTACGTTCGATGTCCGAACATCGACAAAGCGATACGACTGCTTGACTGGTCGGCCACAACCGGTATCGACGATGGCTTCCGGGCCACGATCGATGACCTGAGCGCGTATGTCTCGACTACCAGCAAACAGGATTAGCACCCTTTCTTCCTGGGCAGGTGGCCCACAGTGGCTGTCGATCGTGCTGATCGCCGCCGTGGTGATAGTTCTTGCATTCATCCCGATGCCATTCAACATCGGGATACTCTTTGCGCCGGTTGCCACTGTTATTCTGCTACTCAATCCGATCCTTCTTGTGCTGGGATTGGTGATATCTGTCCCTGTTCAGGATGTAGGCCCTCTTCCGGAGGACGTACCGATCACCGTAACCCGAGTCTTCTTCGGGGCCGCGTTATTGCTTCTTCCTCTGATTCTCATCCGTCGACAGACGCCTATCCGGTGGTCGTGGATCCTGGCGTCTTTGCTGGGCCTGATGGGTGCGATGCTGGTCTCGTTGCTCAACGCGGGCGATCTCGGTTCGAGCTTCGAGGAGCTCTACCGCTGGTTCGTTGCCCTGGTGGCAATCTGGCTGACACTGCAATTCCTGGAGACGCGAAGGCATATCGTCATCGGGCTAGCGTTAATCGCCATACTGGCAATCGCTCAGGGCGGGCTCGGGCTCGGCCAGGCGATCACTGGAGCCGGCCCCTCGAGTTTCCAGATTGGCGCTGGATTCTCACGAGCTTTCGGAACCTTCGGCATGCCGAACAGCTTCGCTGCCTATATGGAGATGGTGACGCTGCCGTTAATCCCACTCTCGATCTGGGCCGGAGTTCGTGCCAGCGCGCACGTTCGTGAATACCTGCGGGTTCGGCCATCGGGATTCCTTGCGAGCAAGGAGCTTCGCTCTCGGGCAATCTTCAGCGCAGCCCTGTTCGCACTATTCGCGATCGGCATGATCATCGGCCTGTCAGCGATTGCAGTGAGCTTTTCACGCGGTGGGTGGGTCGGCACGATTGCCGGAATCGCGGTGATCGTGATCTTACTTGGCAGACGAGCAATTCTGACCACCGCCGTCAGTGCGCTGTTGCTGACATTCGGCCTTCTGATCGGTGCATCTGGTGCGATTCTGACGGTCATCGAAGAGCGATTCGTTCAACTCGTCGATCAGGTTCGGATCGGGGACGTGCGCGGAATGCCGGTCACCGACGATAACTTCGCCGCGATCGAGCGGATGTCCCACTGGCAGACTGCCATCGCCATGTGGGATCAATATCCGTGGCTAGGCGTTGGCGTCGGCAATTTCGACGACCGTTTCACCGAATTTGCTGTTCACCCACAGTTCTCGGAGTCACAGGGACACGCCCACAACTACTACCTGCATCTCCTTGCCGAGACCGGGTTGCTCGGGCTTGCCGCTTACGTGGTTCTGGCGATCACGGTACTGGTCGTCGGGTGGCGAGCCTACCGACATCCTGACGCGCTCGCCCGGGCGATCGGAATCGGTGTTCTGGGAACCACTACCGCACTCCTTGTCCACAACATCTTCGAGAATCTCCACGTGCTGAACATCACCGTTCAGATGGGGTTTTTCTGGGCAATCGCCATTCTTGTAACGCGACTCCCGTCTGAGGAGAGCGACACTGCTGACGAATCACCATCGGTACACTCTCCAGCGATGCAGTACGATTCCGAAGGACGCAATGAGCGTTCGCACGATTTGCGGCCATCAGTATCTGTACGGGAGCACAATTGACCTCCGGACAGAGTCCAGATAAGACCTACGATAACGATGACTACGGCCTTCGAAAACGGCTGTTGCGCCCACGAACGCTGATCTCGTTTCTGATCGGTGCGGGCATCGTCGTTCTCGCAATCACCAGACTCGATCTGGACTGGAACGACATTTACAGCCAGCTTCGAAACGCGCACGTTGGCTTCATCCTCCTGGCATTTCTGGCCAATTACGGTTCGATCTTCATCCGGTCGCTGCGTTGGACGAACTTGCTTGATTCCGCCGACGTGCGACCTGATCCTGGCTACCAGATGCCAGGGGTTCGGGGCATGGCCGCGATCTACATGGTCTCCTGGTATTTCAATTGCCTGCTCCCAGCCAAACTCGGCGACGCCTACCGCGGATACCTGCTGAAGTCTCGCTCTCGAACGCCCTTCAGCACAGCATTCGGCACGGTCGTAGCCGAGCGACTGGCCGACGTCGTGGCTCTGGCACTTCTTCTGGTTGTTTCGGGCTTTGTCGTCTTCGGTACTCGCGTGCCAGATTCGCTTGAGAACTGGCTGCTGTTCGCCGCGGCAATGGGCATTGGCCTGATCGTCGCGTTCATCCTCGCCTTCCGATATCGGACAGTGCTCCGACGATTCGTCCCCGAGCGAGCGATGACGCACTACCTGCGGCTCGAGCAGGGCGCGCTCATGTCCTACCGGAGAGTCCCGTCTCTGGTCTCCCTGACGTCGGTGATCTGGCTGCTCGAAGGCGCCCGCATGTACCTGATCGGGTTGGCGATCGGTGCAGGGCTGGGCATCCCGGAAGCCGTCTTCATCGCTTTGCTGGCGAGCCTGCTGACTGCCGTACCGGCTACACCGGCCGGGCTCGGGTTTGTCGAGATCGGTATCGTTGGGGCTGCAGTCGTTATGGGATTCAGCGA
>SLFF01000128.1 GCA_007124395.1 Thermomicrobiaceae bacterium
GTTGATCCCGCAATGATTGCTGGGTGACGTCGCGGATGTCATGGCCATCGATGAGGATCTGGCCGTCCCAGATGTCATAGAAACGGCTCAGCAAGCTGATGATGGAGCTCTTTCCGGCACCGGTTTCCCCGACCAGGGCTATAGAATCACCCGGCTGGGCTTCCAGACTGATACCTCGCAGAACCGGGGTTTCCTCATATCCGAAGTGCACATCACGGAACTCAACGTGCCCCTGAATCTTGGGCAGCGGGTAGGCATCCGGTTTGTCAACGATCTCCGGTTCAATATCTTCGAGCTCGAAGATGCGTTCTCCGGCTACCATCGCTGCCTGAAGTGAGTTGTACCGCTGCGAAAGGTCCCGGATCGGCTCATAGAAGCGGCTGATATACGCGGCAAAGGTGAATAGCTCCCCGATTGTGAACGCACTTCCCCCAAGGATAAAGAGGCCACCGACGTAGAGAACCAGCGCCGTCGCCAGTGCCTCGACGAACTGGACAACTGGGAACAGCAGCGCCGCGAGCCGGGCAGCCCAGAGATTCGCTTCGAGGTTGTCGTGGTTGACGTCATCGAACCGGTCGATGTTCTCTTCTTCACGGGAAAACGCCTGAACCACGCGAACCCCGGCGATACTCTCAGCCAGACTGGCATTCACCCGGGCCATCGTCAGACGGGTTGCCCGATACGCCGAGATGGCGAACCTGCGCCAGATCACCATGGTGATTGCCATGATCGGCATCACCGAGAGGGCCAGCAGTGCGAGTTGCCAGTTGGTGTAAAACATGATGCCGATAATGCCGAAGAGCAGAATGAAATCACTCAGCACTCCGACGAGGCCCTCGCTGAAGAGCTCGTTGATCACACTGACATCGTTCTGAACCCGCGACATGGTAGAGCCCACGCCGCGTTTGTCGACGTGTCGGATACCCATTTTCTGCAGATGCCGGAACAGCGTCGAGCGCAGGCTGTATACGATCCCCTGCCCGATCTGGGATGTGTAATACACCTGACCGTAGAAACTGAAGAATCGAACGACGATCGCCAGTGCGAAGGCGCCAAGGAGCCAGTCGAGCGCCTGGACCCCGCTCATCCCGAAGAATGTTCGCGGCGTGTCCGGGTTGACGACGTCGATGCCGAGGCCGAACAGGTATGGAAGAGCGAGGTCCGCCGCGGCAGTGATTGCCATCAGGAACGCCGTGAAGATCATCCTGGCGCGATATGGCATGGCACGCTGAAGAAGACGACGCGCAACGCGACTGTCGTACGCCTTGCCAAGTACCTCGTCGTCTGGTGTCACCTTGTGGCTAACGACCATTGTCGGGCACCTCAGTCACCAATCGAAGCAACCTCTTCCTGCTCCTTCAGTTGCAAGTCGTAAATCCGGGCGTACGCCCCGCCGCGTCTCAGCAGATCATCATGCTTTCCACGTTCGATGATCTCGCCATCATCCATCACGAGAATCTGGTCAGCGGACTTGAGCGTGAGCAGCCGATGCGCGATGACAAAGGTCGTTCGACCCTTCATCAGCTCGGCGAGTGCGGCCTGAATCGCGAACTCGGTCTCGGTATCAACGTTTGATGTCGCGTCGTCGAGAATCAGGATCGACGGCGCCATAAGCAAGCCGCGAGCAATAGCGATGCGCTGTTTCTGGCCACCTGAGAGTGAGACCCCGCGCTCACCGATAACCGTGTCATACCCTTCGGACATCTCGAGAATGAAGTCGTGTGCGCGTGCCGCCTTTGCCGCGGCGATCACCTCTTCATCGGTTGCATCCATACGGCCGTAGGCAATGTTCTCTTTGATCGTCACCGAGAACAGGAACGTGTCCTGCAGCACGATGCCGATCTGTCTCCGCAGCGTCGGAAGATCCAGATCCTGGACATTGTGCCCGTCGATCAGGACCCGGCCGCTGGTAACGTCGTAGAAGCGCGGAATCATTGCGGTAATCGAACTCTTGCCGGCTCCTGTCGTCCCAAGCAGCGCCACCCGCTGGTTTGGCTCGGCGACGAACGAAATGTCTTTCAGCGCATATTCGTCTGTTTCCGGATAGCGGAACCAGACGTTCTGAAACTCGACGCGTCCCTCGATTGGGTCGAGCACAGTTGCGTCTGGCTTCGAACGAATCGAAGGTTTCTGGTCCAGTACCTCGAAGATGCGCTCGCCGGAAGCGATCGCCCGTGCGGCGCTGTTGACGACAAAGCCCAGAACACGAGCCGGCATCTGGAGCATAGCGAGGTAGAGATAGAAGGCAGTCAGCTGACCGACAGTGAGATCTCCGCCGACAACCAGGCGGCCGCCATACCAGAGGATCATTGCGATCGAGAGCGTAGACAGCACCGTCATGAATGGAAAGTAGAATGCCGATTTCTTGATCGCGTCGATATTTCGATCGTAGAGCAACTCCAGCTCGTGATCGAACTCCTCGATCTCCCGGTCTTCCTGCGCGAACGACCGCACAACGCGGGTGCCAGCAAGGTTCTCCTGCATACGGGTCGTCATGACACCAAATTGTTGCTGTACAGCGAGGTAGAGCGGTCTGATCGTCTGCCCGAAGTGGAGCGCGGTAATCACCAGCACCGGCATCAGCGCCAGCGACAACAGCGCCAGCTGCCAGTTGATCGTCAGCAGGATGATGGTGATGACAAGCAGCATTCCGAACGACTGCACCAGCATTCGCATGGAGAACATGAGGAATCGGCGGATGCTGTTGATGTCCTCAGTTCCCCGGGACATCAATTGACCGGTGTGTGCCCGGTCAAAGAAGGAGAAGGTCGAAAACTGCAAATGGCGATAGAGGTGATTCCGGATGTCATATCCGACCTGTTCGGCGAGGAACTGGAACATGAAACTTCGCAGATAGGTAAAGACACCCTGGGTAAGCCCCACCGCAACGATCGCCAGCACACCGATGGTAAGGACCCGAGTGCTGTCCTGAACCAGACCGCCATCGATAACATACTCGACCAGCCGGGGAATGCTCATTTGCATTCCGATGCTGATCAGTAGCGCGATGTAACCGGCTAAGGTGTACTTCCAGTATGGGCGGATGTATGAAAATATTCGGAGAATAACGCGCACGAATGTCCCCAGCCAACCCCGGTGAAAGACAACGAGGTTCAATATAACATGACCGGCAACCATAATAGCGCATCATGCAGGATTTGCGGCAATCCGGATTTCGGATATTTACGATCGATTACCCATCACCTGCGACCGTACGACGCGAACTCCTGTTCTTGACCCGGTTTCACCCTGCGCGTACAATAGGTACGTACAGAGGAGGCGGTGAGAATCGGACCAGGAGAGGTCGGGTCGTGGACGAAGAAAGACCTAACTACCGAAAAGCTATAGATGATGCACTACTTCTTGTTTACAGCCACCATCATCGCCTGATGAGTCGTCTTCATCCAGATACTGTTCGAAAACTCGAGCTCGAGGACATCCAGTTCGGCCCAATGGGACAGGATCTCGAGAAGCTTTCCGCCATCGCGCAGGGGGAGACGCGCGAAGAGCGAGAACGCGTACTCGAAGCTATCGAATCAGTTCTGCAGATGTTGTTCTGGCCGCCAGGTTCAGAGGCGTACCAGGTACCGCGGAGCTTCTGGGAAACCGATCTGGGTCGAATGATCTCGATGGCGAAGTTCCGATCGTACGAACCAGCAGACCTGGTAAGTATCGGCAATGCTGCTCAGCAACTGGGTGTTACCCGTCCCACTATCTATCGATGGATGGACGATCGGACACTCGGTTATGTGAGAGATGAAATGTCGGGGCGGACTTTCGTTGTTCGTGACGATGTTGATGTTCTCCGCCAGCACAGTGCCGAAGAGATGATGGAAGGTCCATCCTAGATCGACCACATCCTGCTTTCATGGTAAATGATAGCCCGCGAACGTTGATCGTCCGCGGGCTTCAGCTGATTAACTCGTTGTCGCAGTGG
Organism: Thermomicrobiaceae bacterium; assembly: GCA_007124395.1. Lineage (GTDB taxonomy): Bacteria > Chloroflexota > Chloroflexia > Thermomicrobiales > Thermomicrobiaceae > SLMJ01. The sequence continues at coordinate 3,938 of SLFF01000128.1, forward strand.
AGGGCTACGCTCCGGATTGCTCAGCCAGGTACCGCGCTTCCTGAATAGCGATCATCTTCACCACGTCAGCTCTCGCGACGATACCCACCAGTTGCTCCTGATCATCCACCACTGGAATCGCGTTGATTCGATGTTCGTACATGATCGTAGCTGCGTCCTGCACGGTGTCTGACGGATGAACCGTCATCACCGGATAGCTCATCAGTTCGCGAGCGGTGGTTGCAAGGATGCGCCTCAACTGCTCTGGATCCCCGGTCCCCGGTACTTGAAAATAGACATCGATGAATGGCAAGTAGATCGGGCCGTCATATTCCGTCTGGCGGGAGATGATGTCGTAGTCAGTCACCATCCCGACAACTCGCCCTTGTTCGGTAACTGGGATCGAACTCACATCGTTCTCCCAGATCAGGCGCGCGACCTCGCCAACGTCAGTCTCGACCGTACAGGTAATCACTGAACGGCTCATAATCTTTTCGACCCGCGTGTCCGCTGTCATATCTCTTACCTGCCCCGCTACGATTGATTTCGGACTGATATCAGTGGCTGACTCGTTCGAACGAACTCTCGAGCCTCGGGAATTGCCGCAATCAGGTCACTTGCCAGATAGCCAGTCTGCCCGGCCCACTCCTGGAGAATCAATGCCGCCTCGCTTCCGATCGCCACTCCGGCAATCGCCGCGTCTGATGCGGATAGCCCCTGTGCTAGCATCGATCCAATCAATCCGGCAAGTACGTCGCCTGTTCCGGCCGTTGCCAGTCCAACCGGCGCATACTCGGCAACATACACAGGTCCTTCGGGTGAGGCCACGACGGTGTGTGCATGCTTCAAAACGACGGTCTGGCCGAATTTCTTCGCGGCATCCGAGGCGTGTTTCCAGGGATCTGCCTCGATCGACTCGCGTTCAACGTCCAGCAATCTGGCAAGTTCACCGGCATGGGGTGTCAACACCAGCTCCGCCCCGGACAGTACCTTCCACCAATCCTCAACGCCCGACAGCCAGTTCAGACCATCAGCATCGATCACCGCTCGCCCAGTGAACGGATCCACCGGATCCGGGTCCGTGAACGATCCAAAACCGATTCCACCCCGCCCAGGCTGTCCAAACCCAAGCAGCTGTCCCAGAAACTCCGGGACCGGCGTTTCAGTCCCCAGGCCGGGTCCGATGACCAGAGCATCGTGCTCGTCAATGCGTTTTCCGACGATCTCGGCCATGCGCACCGCTGCACTGGCATGTTCGGACACCGGAAGTGGCAGGAATGTCAGCTCCGGGACCGTGGTTGCGATTGGAGCGATGATCGAGGAAGGTGCCGCGATCATCACCAGACCGGCTCCACCTCGCATGGCCGACTCACCTGTCAAGCGCGGCGCACCGTAGTAGTTCGGCGAACCACCAATGATCAGCAAGGTACCGGCAGTTCGCTTGTGAATACCGGTGCGGCGATCTGGAAGCGCACGTCGGGCCAGGTCAGATGTCAGAAGACATGCTGAGGCCGATTTCGGCTCGATAGCTGAGATCAGTCCGATATCGACGAGACGAATCTCGCCGCAAATCCCGGACGCAGGTTGCTGGTAGAGCCCGATCTTCGGCAAGCCGATCGTCAGCGTCACATCGGCGGATAGTACGTCCTCGCCTGCTTCGCCAGTGTCCGCCGAGACACCTGAGGGCAGATCAACCGCCCACACGGGGAGATACCCGCTCTCCTGCTGATCACGAACAATCCCGAATGCCTCGATCACGTCCTCTGGCAGCTCGAGGCGACTTCCAGCGCCGAATACGGCATCCAGCACCAGATCTGCGGATTCGAGGGACTCTTTGAGCTGTTGAACACCTGTCACCCAGATGATCTGTTCCAGAGACTCCGTCTCTACGGGCACCTCGGCGTTGTCGTCCCGCTTCCAGGCCCAGACGTCAACCGACCAGCCTGCTCCATCGAGGAGCGTCGCCAGAACAATCCCGTCTCCACCGTTCTTGCCCGGGCCGGCGAGGATCATGGCATGGCCGATATCCTCGAAGTACTCGGTGATCTCATGGAACATCGCGGACGCGGCGCGGATCATCAATTCAGATTCGGTGACACCTGCCTCCACTGCTCTCTGCTCGGCAGACTTGACGTTCTCGACTGTGTGAAGCGGAATCAAATCAGATCGTCCTCTCCGTAGCTTCCCGGGAGCTTCGTTGCCGCGACAACGGCAATCGAGTCCGTCCGGCTATGTGTTAGCGAGATTGCAACATGACGGAAGCCGAGCTCCCGCGCGCGGTTCGCGGCAGTTTCGTGCAGCTGAACAATCGGCTTACCTCGACGATTTGGCAGGGTTTCGATGTCCCGCCACCGGATCCCTCGGACGCCGGTTCCCAGCACCTTCATCACCGCTTCTTTCGCGGCAAATCTGGCTGCCAGCTCCGCAGGGCGCGTACCGTATCGATCGCGCTCGCGCTCTGTGTAAATCCGGTTGAGAAATCTCTGGCCGAAGCGCTCTAGCGCTGCCGCGATTCGTTCTATCTCGATTGCGTCTACACCAACCTCAACAGGGCCAGCCGCCTCTGGATCCCAGATCGGTTGATATCTATCGTCCGATGCCTGCATAGATGAACCCCTGCTTTCTCATGTCTTCCGGTTCGTACATGTTTCTTCCATCCAGAAGCACCGGAGTCTTGAGTAGCTCGCGAACTCGCCCAAGATTCGCCTGGCGGAACTGATTCCACGGCGTGATCAGGATCAACGCATCGGCACCGTCGACCGCATCGTATTGATTCTCCGCCGTTTCGAGTTCTGGAATTTCTGTACGTGCGTTCTCCATAGCCGCCGGGTCATAGGCAATAACCGTCGCACCCCGCTGGAGGAGCATCCGGATGACGTCGATTGCCGGTGACTCTCGAATGTCGTCCGTATCCTGTTTGAACGACAGCCCCCAGACTGCGATCCGCTTTCCGTTCAGATCTTCCAGTATGTCCTGAAGTTTGTGTACGAACTGGCGGCGCTGGTCCTGATTGATCTCGAGGACTGCGTGGAGCAGTTGCGGGTGGGTTCCCGCCTCCGCGGCCATGTGTGCGAGTGCACGTACATCTTTCGGGAAGCATGAACCCCCGAATCCGATGCCGGCGTCCAGGAACAGTGGTCCAATCCGCGGATCCAGACCCATCCCTCTACTCACCACAGTAATGTCTGCGCTAACGCCTTCGCAGATCTGGGCAATCTCGTTGACAAAGCTGATTCGCGTCGCCAGAATCGCATTCGATGCGTACTTGATCATCTCCGCTGTCCGGGTGTCA
>SLFF01000138.1 GCA_007124395.1 Thermomicrobiaceae bacterium
AGCAGGCGCAGGAATCCGGCTCCCGGGCGCAGGCGCTGGCAGACAGAGTGGCAGGGTGGCTGACCTACGTTGCGCTCGCCGCTGGCTCGATCACACTGGTCGTCTGGTTGTTGACCGATGAGCCGTCCAGCTTCGCGATCGAGCGTATGGTGACCGTCTTCGTCATCGCTTGCCCCCATGCACTCGGTCTGGCGATTCCACTGGTCACGTCGATCTCGACCACACTCTCGGCACGACAGGGTTTGTTGGTTCGAGACCGTATTGCACTGGAGCAGGCGCGAAAACTTGACACCGTCGTCTTCGACAAGACCGGAACGCTAACCCACGGCGAGATGGGTGTCACCGACACGTCGGTCGCACAGGGAGTTGAGCTGGATGAAGCACTCGGGCTGATCGCCAGCGTCGAGGGCGATTCCGAGCACCCAATTGCTCGGGCCGTTCGATCGCACGCATCCGAGCGCGGCATCGATCTTCCCGCACTGACTGACTTCGAGTCGCTACCAGGACGTGGCGTTCAGGCGTGGCTTGGCGAGCAGCGAATCGCCGCCGGTGGTCCACGGCTGCTTGAAGCCTTCGGGGTCGAGCCAGATCCATCGATACAGCGCGACGCTGACAGCTGGGGTGCTGACGGAAAGGCGGCGATCTACCTGGTGGTCGATAGACAGGTTCAGGCAGCGTTTGGCCTGGCCGACGTCATTCGGCAGGAGTCATACGATGCGGTACGCCGGCTGAAGGACCTTGGAGTTCGCTCGGTGATGATTACTGGAGACAGCCAGCAGGTGGCGGATTCAGTTGCCCGGCAACTCGGCATTGACGAGGTATTCGCTCAGGTACTGCCAGAGCACAAGGCAAGCCATGTTCAGGAACTGAGGGATCAGGGAAGAACAGTCGCCATGGTTGGTGACGGAGTCAACGATGCCCCGGCACTGGTCACCGCTGATGTGGGGATCGCTATCGGGGCAGGAACCGATGTGGCGATCGAGAGCGCCGGAATCATCCTAGTTCGGAACGATCCGAGGGATGTCGTGCGCATTATCGAGCTGAGTCGGGCAAGTTACCGAAAAATGATTCAGAATCTGGTCTGGGCCACTGGATACAACGTGATAGCCCTCCCGCTGGCCGCCGGGGTACTGGCACCGATTGGTATTATCCTCGCACCAGCGATCGGGGCGGTTCTGATGTCGCTGAGCACGATCATCGTGGCTGCCAACGCACAACTGCTGCGTCGCCTCGATCTCAGCGATGTCTGATCGATAACCCCCTCGATCCTCGACCTGGCATTGGGTTTTTCCCGATGCCAGGTTACATATGTCTGGGTTAGCGTTGCGCCAGAGTACTCCAGTGCGGTGTACTTTGCGGCAGGGCATGTGAAGCGACGGCAACTGGGGTCCAGAAAGAGGAAGCTCAATGGCGAACAAAATGGGCTCACGCGGCTGGCTCGGGGTGGGGGTCACCGTGTTGGTCCTCGGCGGAGTTACAGCAATCGCGATCTGGCTCAGCATAGGTCAATCCACCAACCCGGACTATCAGTCTCGCGGCGATCGCCCGGGAATCGGTGAGTACTTCGTCAACGTCTGGGTAGACCCACAGCCACCGACCACCGGCGATGTGGAGATCAGCACCCAGCTCAGCACGATCATCGGCACCCCGATCGAGATGAGCTCACTCGATATCGCACTCCAGCCGCCAGATGATGGAGAAGTGCGCGATCTCGACGTTCGTCATACCTACGATGGTCCCAGTGGTACCGACCTTTTCGTGGCCGACACGAGTTTCGATCAGACCGGAACCTGGCAGGTGATCATCACCTTTAGCTTTGGTGGGCCGGATGTGGTCGATGAATTCACCGTCGAGGTAGCAGACTAGCAAGCGAGACGATTCAATGCGCCGAATTGTCGTGATCGGAATTCCGGGAGCGGGGAAGTCGACGTTTGCCCGGAAACTGGGAGATCAGCTCGATCTGCCGGTCCATCATCTGGATCGCTACTTCTGGAACCCCGGATGGAAAGCATCGTCCCGCGAGGTCTTCAATGAGCGCTTGCAGGAGTTGCTGAAGACCGATCACTGGATCCTCGATGGCAACTACCGCCGGACGATCCCGCTGCGACTCGAATACGCCGATACCGCGGTGTTGCTCGATGTTCCTCGGCGAACTGCCATGAGGCGCGTATTCAAACGAATCGTCACCTATCGCGACGGGGGCAGGCCCGATATGGCCGAGAATTGCCCGGAACGATGGTTCGACCGCGACTTCATCAGCTACATCTGGCGCTATCATCGGGATGTTCACCCGGAGGTGCTGGAGTACCTGGCGGAGTTCGAGGCAACCGGAGGATCGGTGGTTCGGTTGAACGGTGATCGAGCCGCCGAACGCTGGATAGCAACACTTTCCGGAAATCGGATCGCTGGATAGGTCGCCGGGCTACCGCAAGACGTGCAGGATCGTGTAGATTCCCAGAAACCCCATCACCGCGCCGGCAATCGCGCTCGGCCAGCCATGTTCCCGGGCATCGTTCAGCATTTTGCCGCCATAAATCGTGATTCCGGCCCCAGCGATTGCGGAGAGCGAGATCATCGTCACGCGGCCGGCATCACCCAGACCAGCCCGGCGAGTCAGCATCGCGGCCAGAAACAGTACGAAGAGAATGCCGATACTGGCAAGCGGGGGAATCCAGGCCGGACGGCTATCCGCGGGTTTCGCTCGAAGTCGCATACAGGTTAGCCCTCTTCCATTCGATCAATCGCCATTTTCTACCGCAGGAACGAGATATCGCGCCGGGCCAGGGATAGCCGGGGAAACATCGTTCCCGTACTCTCCGACGACTTTCACCGCTGGCTGTAGCACGAAGTTGGAATCTCCAAGCCGGGTGAGCACATGCACGACCTCCATCTCAAATGCCTCCATGGAGATCTCGCTGACTTCTTCAGATGACGGCGGAGCGTACCCGGCATCATCGAGAATGTCGGCGATGATCGATTCTGAATCACGCAGCGCAACAGACTCGATATCCACGAGTGACAGCCAGTAGAGCTGCGCCTCCAGCACCTGGCCGGATCCGCCGACGAACACGCTGCCACCGAGGTTGACATCCAGCGCGGTCTCCGGGAAATCATCCGGGCGGAACTGGACTTCCGTGCTCGAATCGTTATCGATCGTTACTTCTGAATACTCGATGGTGTAGAGATCGAAACCGATGAGCTCCAGAAACCGTCGGGCAATCTCGGCGGCCGTCGGCTCGCCATCCAGCAGGTCGTCGACCGGTTCATTCAGCAGGAACCCCTGAAAGTGGAAGAATGCCGAACTGGGATCCCAGCGAAGAATATCGTCACCAGCTGAGTTCACAATCCGGTACGGCTCACCATCGCCGTTTCCTTCAACGAGTTCTCCCTCAGCACCGAGCATCGATCCAAGCGTGGTCAGCATCGTTGATCCATCGGGGGGTGCATTCAGATAGTAGACCGATCCATTCCCCGGAAGGCTCATCTGATCCGCCATATCGGCAGCGCCGTGGAGATTGACCCGTGGGCTATAGCGTTCCGCAAAGGGAAGGAATCCAACGATGAGCGGGGGCAGCACCACATGTTCGACATCGAACGGTGGGAACGAGGCAGTGAACCACTGCTCACTCGGAGGGGGGTTATCGCCCATGTCGAGGGGAAATTGATCACCGAACAGATCGTCATCCCGGGACACGTCATCGGCATCGACCGCCTGGAAGGTCGCGCGCTCCTCGCGGTCGTCGCTACCGGTTCCACCAAACGGATTGGCGGCAATCACGAACGCGATCACCACCACCGCCATACAGGCAGCCGCGGCCGCACTGAATCGCCACGGTGAGCTGACCAGGCGTCGGTGCCAGCGCTCTTCTTCGAGATTGACTGGTTCGTTCTCAGTGAGTTCGCCAGATTCCCCCGGCAGGGCCGCGCCACTCAAAAGCTCATGCTTGAGATTGGCCCGGAACGCGGGATCGGGTATTCCCTCAGGAAGCTCATTTTCCAACCGTGCGGCCAGTTCCACCAGTTCCCGCAGGTCCTGGTCGTTGACTGGCTCCGTGTCCCCGGCTCGCAGACGCTCTACTGCGTCGTCGAACTCTTCAGCTCGTGAATCAGGCTCCGGATACATTGCTTCTCTCTAACGTCGCGCGGAGATTGAGCATAGCCCGATGGACAAGTTGCTTTACTGCGCCTTCGCTTCGCCCCAGCTCTTCGCCGATCTCTCGATTCCGCAATCCGCGTGCGAACTTCAGAATCAATGCCCGCTGCTGATCGGCTGGCAGCAGGCGCATCGCCTCCACCAGCTGATCTGAGTCGCTCCTGGCATCCAGCAGATCGGCAGGATCGTCGTCGGAATCCTCCGAACGCGCATACACAGCGGCATCCTCGACCGTCACCTCGCGTGAGCTCGTGCGACCACGGCGATAGATGATGTTGGACGCAATCCGATAGAGCCAGGCTCCAAACGGCAGTCCCCGCCACTCGTAGGACGGAAGCGCCGCGAGCGCCTGCTGAAACGTCTGCGCCGTGACATCCTCTGCATCGGCATGGTTCCCAGTCCGACGGTAAGAAAACCGATAGATCTGATCGACATATCGCTCATACAGTGGCCCGAACTCGGCAGGGTCGCGCTTGGCAGCTGCAACGAGCTCGGCTTCTTCGGCAATTTGCTGGTCGTCGGCGTTTTCTTCCTTCATGACCCTATTGTTGCCGTTGCAGCGTGCAAGGGCAAACATCAATCATGAATTCGCCGTCTATGAGATCAATACAGTGAGGACCGGAAGGGTTACTGTGGATCTGGAGAGACGGTTCGGCCGACCGCGCATTCACTAGTTCGGTAGACCGGGCAGCGGAGCCTGCACTGAGCCTGTCGAACGTGTCTGCCCCAGCCCGGCATGCCAGTTCGCTAAGCGAGGCGACACGGAGAGCCCCGGCTACCGGTTTTGCGCGCATTTACCCTCTCGGTAGACCGGCAGCTCCGTCTGCCCCCAGCTCGGCAGACCGGCTCGCTGGACGGGGCGACACGGAAGTCGCCGACTACTGGCTTTGCACGCACTTACCCTTTCGGTAGACCGGGCAGCTCCGTCTGCCCCAGCCCGGCACACCGGTTCGCTGGGCGGGGCGACACGGAGGTCGCCGGCTACCAATCAAACTCGGCTAAATCAAACACCAACGAACCGGTGTGCGGATACTCGATCCATGTGCTTACGATACCCGCGCGCACCGGATTCTCGATGATGTACCGAATGTGTTTCATGGGATCTTCGTGTTCGCGAAGAATATGGTCGTAGAATCTCGGTTGCCAGATCTTTCCGTCGAATCCGTGATCCCAGGCGAGTTTCGCGGTGAAGCTCTTGTAACGTTGAACGAAGTCGATGACGTTCACGCCGTCCAGTTGCCGTTGAACGAGCAAGTGCAGGTGATCCGGCATGAAACAGAACACGAGAACATCTATGCCAAAGCGAGCCGACGAGAACTCCAGTGAATCACGGCACGAACGAGTGAACTCAGAATTCTCGAAACAGTGACGACGGTCACGACAAGTGACCGTTATCGCAACGCATTGCAGTGAGGTCTCGTACAACCGTCGCTCAAGGCGGATTCGTTTCGGGTAGTGCCGTCCAGAAGCATCACTCACGATGCCAATCCCCAGTTCAAACGAGTTGATGAAGTGGTTGCAACATAGGGCAGGAACGGTGATTTGGTGCCATCCGGGGATTTTTCGGCAGACCGGTTTGCGGAACGTGGCGACACGGAGGTCGCCAGCTACCGTCCTTGCCCGTATTGACCTCGTCGGTAGACCGGGCAGCTCCGTCTACCCCAGCCCGGTGGACCAGTTCGCTGGACGGGGCGGCACAGGAGCGGGTATTAACGAAACAGGGGCAGGCTCCATGAGCCTGCCCCTGACGCACGAGGTTCTAAATGTGCAGCGCGCGCCCATCGACGGCGAGGGCTGCTTCGTGCATGACCTCGGAAATGGTCGGATGCGGATGCACGGCCAGGCCGATCTCCCATGGGGTGGCTTCCAGCAGGGTTGCCAGCGCAGCCTCGGAAATCAGTTCCGTCGCATGTCCACCGATCATGTGAACACCGAGCAGATCATCATTGTCAGCATCGGCGATCATCTTGATGAAGCCGTCCGATTCGCCTTCGATCATCGCCTTGCCGTTGGCGCGCAGCGGGAACTTGCCGACCTTCACGTTGTGGCCAGCTTCCTTGGCTGCCTGTTCGGACATGCCGATCGAGCCAATCTCCGGGTGGCAGTAGGTGCAGAGCGGCACCTGCAGCAGATTCATCGGTCGCGGGTTCTCACCGGCGATCTGTTCCACGGCGATCACGCCCCAGTGCATCGCAGTGTGAGCCAGCTGCATCTTGCCGTTGATATCACCGAAGGCGTAGATGCCGTCAACATTGGTCCGACAGAACTCGTCTGTCTTGATGAACTCGCCTTCGGTCTCGATACCGACCTCTTCAAGACCGATTCCCTCGATGTTGCCGGTACGGCCGGTGGCGACCATCAGCATATCCGCTTCGAGGACTTCTTCTTCCTTGCCCTCTGGCGCGATACGCATCGTGAGACCCTTTTTGGTGACTTTGATGTCGTCAGCAGTCGGGCGATAATCCGGAATGATCCGGATGCCTTCCTTGGTGAAGGTGCGGGCGAGGTGCTCGGATACTTCGTGGTCCTCGTTCGGCACAACACGACCGACGAGCGTCACATCGCACCCAAACTCGTGGTAGATCGAGGCGAACTCGACACCAGTTGCACCGCCACCACGGATGATGACCTTCTTCGGCAGCTTGGTCGACCAGGTCGTATGATCGCTGTTGACCACCACATCGCCGTCGAACTCAACACCCTTGATCGGTCGTGGGCGCGAGCCAGTGTTGATCAGGATCGCTTTCGATGCCTTGACCTCGTCGGTACCACCATCGGTGAGATCAACGTGAACCGTCGTTTTGTCCTTCAGCTTGCCGGTGCCCTGGATGACATCGACACCGTTCTTTTTCATCAGGAACTGAACGCCCTTGAAGTTCTGGTTGACGATCTTTTCCGACCGCTTCACAGCCTTCGAGTAGTCAGCCTTGACGCCAGTTGTGGTGACGCCGTACTCCTTGGCGTTCTGCACCAGCGTCAGAACCGCAGCACTCTTCAGCAGTGCCTTGGTCGGAATACAGCCCCAGTGAAGACAGGTTCCGCCGATCTTGTC
>SLFF01000048.1 GCA_007124395.1 Thermomicrobiaceae bacterium
CCGGACGGTAACGGTGAAGGAGAAGTGCGCTCCGAAGATCAGCAACGCCAGGATATATCGGGGGCGTCCGTGAAGTATCAGAAGCAGGACCGAGATTACCAGCAGGTAGTACCAGATAGTCCCGAGGATCTCGAGGACAAACGGGAATTGGCGCATAGGCCCGGCAAGGAAGTACGTCATATCGTCGAGGCCGAAGATGAGTGGCGTTGCCTCGCGGGAGTTCCACATCTCACTTCCGAGTTTGTGGAACCCGTTGACCGTGTACATGTAGACCATCTGGAGCAGCAACGCCGCAGTTCCCAGGCTGGCGATCATCGCCCTGGGCTCTTCCTTCCGCTGGAAGGAGTCGATTGACCAACGCTCACCGAGCGGGACGAAGATTGCCCAGAAGCAGAGCAGCCGGAAGAGCGTATCGGCATGGCTGAGAATCAGCGGGTTGTGATGATCGAGGGAGATCGCGAACAGGAAGGTCAGGATCATCGCAAAGCGCGTCTTGTAGCCAAGTATCAACTGGATCGCGATGAGGAAGTGAACCACGAAGAGCAGCGCGATAACCCAGCTGTCCTGCGTGTAGAAGAAGAAAGAGAAGGCACCATCGACCGTGCGGGCCTCGGCCAGTTCCTGCGGAACCACCCCGTCTTCGGTGTAGAAAAAGGTGAAGGTGCTGGCACGGGCGAGTACGTCGCCGATAACGAGCAAGCCGATACCGATCCGGAAGACGGCGAGCGTCCTCGAATCTATTGAGAATGACTGGACGATGTAGCGACCGATCCGGTCGAGCCACTCACTCATGTCGGTTCACCCTGACGAACTCCTTCGAGGAGTCGAATCGTTCGGGCCAATACTGACTGATTCCGGGTCAGACTGCAAGGCTGATCTGGGTCAGGTTCGATTCTGGCTACGAAGTGCTCGCTGCCGAAGGACGAACGTGATTGTCCCGTAGAAGAATGTCGCGAGGAGTGCTGTGTTGATTGCTGAAGCAAGGTTGTCCCGGCCAGTAACCAGATAGATAACTGCGGCGCAGACCAGGAAGAATATCAACAGTTCCAACGCCATGCGTCGCAGGTAGGACGACCATGTCATCCAGCACCTTCTCTCCCCTGTGGTCGATCATGCGGTGTTCGAGCGTCGCGACACTGTAACACAAGCGCGAGGTCTGGGGCGTAAGAATCCCGGGCACTGTAGCTGTGCCCGGGTTGATAATCGTCTCAAGAATGTCAGTCCTGTTTGGAAGATCAGCCTTCCGGAAGTCGATCAACTGCCGTCTCGACTAGCTCCAGGGTCTTGTCGGAATCGACCATCATCAGCTCAGCGTGGATGATGAAACTGATGTAGTTCCCCTGACGCACTGCAACCATATCGGCTTCAACCGGGATGATGCCGGTATCACCAATGGCGCGGAACGCGAACGATTCATCGCCGAACTCATCGAAATCCACCAGCTCGGTTTCCCACGTCCGCACCTGATCGGTGACTTCTTCCAGAATACCGGCGGCATCGAGCTCGTCCTCAATTGCCTCGAACGCATCCTCCGCGTCGGACTCGTCTTCGGCATAGAGCAGCATGTGAACGAGATAGGGTCCGAGATCGCTCCGCTGGAAGAAATCGCTGACCAGAACAACTTCCATATTTTCTGCGCCAGGTATCGTCGAGATCGGGTTGTCGATATCGACGGTGCGCCAGCCCTCAGACAGATCGTTGAGATCGAGCAGCAAGCCCGACAGGTCGTCGCCGTTCATGGTCGGTTCTGGCGTGGCGGTCGGTTCTGGCGTGGCAGTTGGTTCCGGCGTTGGCGTAGCTGGAATGCGCGGAGTCGGAGTAGGCCACGGCGTGGCGAACGGGGTGGGAGTGGCCGCGGGCGTTGGAGTTGGTTCGGCGGCATCATCGTCAGAGATTAGCGATGATCCAAAGCGGATGCAGTCTGAAAGCGAAAGCAGCAATACCAGTGTTAGTGGGACCAGAACTGCACGCAACAAATTCGGCATAAAAAGCTCCTGAGTGATGGATGTGAAAACGAACGTACCAGCATGGTGGATATCGCTGTACCCCGAAGTTCGGCACGCGAAAACCATTCCACGTCTATCTGCAGGATTGTACATGAGATGACATAAGGGGCTTTGGTACCGGGATCATCGCTGATGGGGTAAGGGGTTGAGGGGTACGATTCGCGATGAGTAGGGGTGATTGTTTCGGTTATTGAGGGTTCAGCAGGTATTCACCTTGACACAGAGGGTACTGGAGGGGCAATGTATCCATGGGCGCACCGAGTTCTGACTGACGGTAGCAAGCAAGAGAGGTTGATGAAATGCGAATCGTGATTTTCGAAGGAACGCCAGAGGAGTTTGAATCAGTGCAGCATTTATTGAATGAGGATAGCAACTACAACATCGAGACCGGTGAAGCGACGACAACGCCGTCAATCGCATCCGAGCGTGTGGTGACGGTCGAACGTGATGAGCAGACGGGTCGAGTGCTGCCTGATCGGGCGGTAATCGAGCAGATACTGGATCGCATCTCGATCCCGAACGGCCAGCGGGCGCTGTACAGGGCACTCTATGCGGGCCGCGATCGGTATCTGAACGCCAACGAGGCAGCCGAGGCAATGGGGCGCACGAAGGATGAGTTCCACGGTGTTCTGGGAGCTCTCGGTCGACGAATTGGATCAACCAGCGGGGTTGAGGTTCCCGAGGGATGGAGCTGGCTGTCCTACATCATGCACATTGTCTGGGAAGACGATCACTGGGTCTACCGGCTGCACCCGGAAACGATCGAGGTTCTGGAAGAAAAGAATCTCGTGCTGTAGCGAGGACGGCTCCCGAGTCATCTGGAATGAAAACGAGCGAGGACCCGACCGGGATCCTCGCTCGTCTACGTCTCGGCGGGAAGGGAGGGATTCGAACCCTCGGAGGACCTTTTAAGCCCTCAATCGCTTAGCAGGCGACCCCATTCGACCGCTCTGGCACCTTCCCAGACATCTGTGTTGTGAGGCGGAGAGGGAGGGATTCGAACCCCCGGACCTTTCGGTCAACTGTTTTCAAGACAGCCGCCTTAAACCACTCGGCCACCTCTCCGCGCTGTATGCGGCGCTCCGCCAGGGGCGTTGCGCTGCGGATGGCCGGGCTGCAGGCACATCGACCTGCTCGGCAACCGCACCGGTAAGTGTACCTGATCGAGACGATCCCTCAAAAGGGATTTGATGCCTGTTCAGGCCTCGTTCCGGTGCGCAGTCAGCGGGCTGTCACCGTCGACAACGCTACCAGATCCCGCCCTGTTTTTCTATCAGCTCCTGGCCACCCATGTAGTTGCGCAGGACCTCCGGGACGATCACGCTGCCGTCCGGTTGCTGATAGTTCTCCAGGATGGCGATCATCGTTCGTGGAAGCGCCAGTCCGGAACCGTTCAGTGTATGAACGTACTGCGGACGACCCTTCTCGCCAGCTCGATAGCGGATGTTTGCCCGGCGTGCCTGGAAATCGCGGAAGTTCGCACAGGACGAAACTTCCAGCCAGTCTTCGGAACCAGGTGCCCAGACTTCCAGATCGATCTTCTTGGCGGAGACGAACGAGAGATCGCCAGTACACATCTGGACGACGCGATAGGGTAGTTCGAGCTTCTGCAGGATCTTCTCCGCATTGTCCAGCAGTGAATAGAGCTCTTCGTCGGATTTCTCCGGCTCGACGAGTTTCACCATCTCGACTTTTTCGAACTGATGCACTCGCTTGATGCCCCGAACGTCCCGGCCGGCAGAGAACTGTTCGCGCCGGAAACAGAGCGACTGGGCGACGTATTTGATCGGCAGGCTGCCAGCTTCCAGCAGCTCTTCGCGATGATAGTTCGTCACCGAGACTTCCGAGGTCGGGATGAGCCACAGATCGGATTCATCGTCCCGATAGAGCGTGTCGCCGAACTTCGGCAGATTCCCGGTGCCGATCATCGATTCGCTGCGAACCAGAACAGGTGGAGTCAGCTCGATGTAGCCATGCTCACGGGTGTGGATGTCGATCATCCAGGTGATCAGCGCCCGCTGCAGGCGGGACATGTCCGCTCGCAGGAAATAGAAGCGCGACCCGGAGACCTTTACTCCACGTTCGAAATCGATCAACCCCTGGTCTGCGGCGAGATCCCAGTGCGGAATGATGTCGTCGGACGGTTCCTTCGGTTCGCCCCAGTGACGCAGGATGACGTTGGCGGACTCGTCTGGTCCGTCGGGGACGTCTGCATCGGGCATGTTCGGTACTTCGAGGAGTAGGTCTCCAAGGCGTTCATCAACCCGGCGAACTTCTTCGTCGATTTCCCCGATCTGGTCGCCCAGCGCTCGCATCTCGGCGATCTTCTGGTTGCGCTCGTCACCGTCGGCAGCTTTGCCGATCTCCTTCGACCCAGCGTTGCGCTGTGCCTTGAGTTCTTCGACCCGGGTCAGAAGTGATCTCCGCTGTTCATCGAGGGCGAGGATGTCGTCGATAGGGGCCTCAACGTTGAGTCGACGGATCCCTTCACGGACCTGATCTGGATTTTCCCGTATGAGTCGGAGATCGAGCATGGAATAGACTCCTTCTGAAGCGTTGAGTTAACCCACAACACGCGAGTTAACGGCACCGATTGTAGGCCGGATTGGCCTGGCGTGCCACTGGTCTAATGAGAGAATGGTGTGTCTGAGCGCAGTTCGAGTTCGGGGATGAACTTCAGCCAGTCCTGATTGACCCGTCTTGAAAGTGCTCGCTGGATGGGATAGTAGCGACTGGCTCGTGGTTCCTTCGGGGTGGATTTGAGTTTCAACCGGGCTTCTTCGATCGATTTGCCACCTTTGCGGTGGTTGCATTGCCTGCAGGCAGAGACCAGATTCTCCCATGTGTGGGGCCCGTTCTTCGACCGTGGGATGATGTGGTCGATCGTCAGCTCCCTCGTCTCGACGCCACAATACTGACAGGTGAATTGATCTCGAATGAAGATCTCCCGTCGACAGAGTTTCACCCTGGGGTAAGGCCGCTTGATCATGTAGACGAGACGGATGACTGATGGCGCATCGAAGCCGGCCGACGACGAGTTGATCATCACGTCGTACTCTTCGAGCACCTCGGCCTTGCCGTTGAGGACGAGAACAATTGCCCGCCGGATGTTGCAGATATTGAGTGGCTCGTAGTTGGAATTGAGCACAAGCACGGGATGATGGCCATTGAGTCGATGATGGCCATTGCCGTTATGGTGATATACGGCTCCTGTGTCGTCCACCGTATTCCGGGCCTTTCGATCGGAACTGGTTTGATATGGCCGCAGTTATCACTCGAATGATAGCAATGATTGCTGGCAGGCTTCAACGGGAAGTGGCGGGGACGTGGCGCCTCAATGAAACTTTCACGAACTCGGCGGTGAGCGCCTAGAGAGATGAACTGGGGAAAAGAAAATGTCCCCGGCCAGCGCTATGCTGACCAGGGACGAATGGGATACCCGAAGCGGTCGAGTTACGGCAGATCGATCCGGAGCACGTGGGCCATCGGTGTCACTGCGAGGTTCACGACGTAGATTTCGCCGCTACTTCCCACGGTAATGCCGGTAGCGAACGCCATGCCCTGGAACATGTAATCGGTCTGTGTTCCGTCCGGGGCGATTTTGATGATTCGGCTGGCGAGCGTCGACGGGTCTTCAGGATCTGCGTTGAGCAGCCCACCAGCGACGATCTCCAGTGCCCAGAGATTGCCGTGGTCATCGAAGGTCAGATCACCCAGAGCCGTAAACCCGGTGGCGTGAACCGAGACGTCTCCGTCAGGGGTGATCTTGTAGATGTTGGCTCCGCCAACCGGGAACGGGAATCCTGTCAGCTCGGCAACGTAGTAGTTGCCATCCGGGCCAACCGCGACGTTGGTCGGGACCGATTCCATCGGGATTTCATCCGCTGGAATGAACGGTGGTGCTGGAACCATTCGTGGCTCGAGTACGGCAACCGTCTCGACCTCACCGTCAAGGCTGACGCGGAGAACCGAGTTTCCGCCGGCATCAGCAACGATGAGTGCTTCACCATCCCAGGCGATGCCATACGGGTTGGTATCGAGATCGGTACCGTCCGGGTTCTCGAGTTCTTCGTACAAGGCGAGATCGGCGATGAAGGTCACCTCACCGTCAAGACCGATGTGCAGGATGGATGCGAGATCGCCACCCTCTTCACCCAGATCATCGAGGAATTCGGGGTTTGCACCCAGACCAACGGCCACGTAGATCTCGCCGTCGTCGTCAACCGCGATGTCGTGGATACCGATGCCCTCGCCGGTCTCCTCGATCAGAGATGAGACGCCGTCCACGAGACGTCGCTGGCCTTCGTCATCGAGGATCGTCAGTGCACTTGATTCGCCGACACAGCCTTCAACGCCAGAGCCGAGCATGATGCACGGCCCATCGCCGCCTGCGCCAGCTTCAGCGATGAAGAGGCCATGATCGGAGTAGAGCAGGCCACGTGGCTGAACGAGATCGTCGGCAACGATGCTCAGTTCTGGTTGCGGTGGTGGTGCCGGGTCAGTCCGCGACTCCCAGACTTCCACGCCGATCAGGACGAACAGAACGTCGTAGCGCTCCGGCCATTCGCCAGGCAGATACTCCATTTTCTGACGTTCGAAGTATTGAACCAGCACGCCATCGTCATCTGTAAAGGCTTCCGATATCGGATAGCCGAAGACTGGCAGTCCGCCGGACATCTGCCAACGCTTGAGGAAGTTGTCACAGACGTTGTGACCCGTCTGCGGGAAGTATTCACAGCCGTCTTTGGCTGCATCGACCGGCGCGAACGGTCCCTGACCAGCCTGATCGCGGGTCAGTTCAGCGCCGAGACGACCTTGCAACACGTCATGCCGTTCCGGCCAGACCCCCGGGTGCCATTCGAGGCGAGCCCGTTCGAAGTACTGAACCGTAAGGCCGTCTTCCTGAATTTCGTTGCTAATCGGGTAGCCGAAGATCTCCAGCCCCCCGTACTCATGCCAGTAGCTGCGGAACCCGAAGCAGAGGTATTTGTCTGTCTGCTCGAAATACTCGCAGTAATCGAGGCTTGTCCACTCTGCATACGCATCTTCGCCGGATTGACTGGCAGCCACCGGAACGATCGACGCGATAAACAGGAGTAGAGCAAGCAACATGGATCGACGCATGCGCAATCCTTCCCCTAAAAATACGAATAGTCACCTGGATGCGCCCAGGAA
>SLFF01000234.1 GCA_007124395.1 Thermomicrobiaceae bacterium
CACTTGAAGAACGCTGGGAGGCTGACCAGTGATCACATCAGGACGATTTCAACCCGGCGACGTCGTACTCGTGCGGAACGACGATCCACCCCATCATCACCGTACTCCCTGGTATGTCATGGGGAAGACCGGCTGGATCGATGCGGTGTATGAACCGTGGCCCAACCCGGAAGAGATGGCCCATGGGCAGCACAACGCGGCGAAGATCCCGCTCTATCGGGTGGAGTTCGACCAGCGCGATCTCTGGGAGAGCTACGAAGGGCCGGAACGGGACCGCCTGGTGATCGATATCTTTGAACACTGGCTGGAGCCAGCATCTGGAGGCGACTCATGAGCGACCACGGGCATGATCACGACCACGATCACAGTCATGGGAATGGCCATCCGCACCGACACCCGCCCGCGCCAGATATCGAACTGAGCGACCGGGCAAAGCGCAGCCTGGCGATTCAGGAACTGCTTGTCGAAAAGGGGATCATCGAGCCGCACGAGATCAGGCGTCGCGTCGAAGAGCAGCGCGGATCACCGATGAACGGTGCGCGAGTCGTTGCTCGAGCCTGGGTCGATCCCGAGTTCAAGCAGCGGCTGCTGGCCGATGCCCGCTCGGCTGTCGCCGAGATGGGTTTCGAGTTTCCGGATGACACCGGTCTGGTAGTGCTGGAAAACACCGAAGAGCGGCATCATCTCATCGTCTGTACGCTCTGCTCCTGCTATCCGGGCGCATTGCTGGGTCCCCCGCCGGACTGGTACAAGAGTCTCCCCTATCGTTCCCGGGCGGTCAACGAGCCGCGCAGCGTGATGAGCGAATTCGGGCTGGAGATCGGCGACGAGCGAGAAGTTCGGGTTGTCGATAGCACGGCCGAGCTCCGCTATATGATCCTGCCGAAGCGACCGGCCGGCACCGAAGGCATGTCCGAAGACGAACTGGCTCAGCTGGTTCCGCGGGACAGCATGATCGGCGTTGCCGAGCCGATGTCGCCAGGCATGGTACAAGCCTGATCGATTTTGAATCATGTGGAGATGGACCGCGGGCCGGGAGAAATCCCGGCCCATTGGTGTGTCGACTATCGGCCGCCGGCGATGCCGGGGCCGAACGGATCTGCGCCGCCATAGCGCAGCCCTGTTCCAGGGTCGACCTGGACGCCGGTCGGGCTGGCGAATGCCCGGGGAGCGAAGGTGACTTCCGCTGGAGTCACGGAGTGACCCATCGCCCGGAGCTGTTCGATCGTCTCCGGTCCGACTCGCTCATCTGCGAGCAGGGTTCCACTGGAGCAATCGATGAGTGGGGCCTCGCAGGCTTCCTGAATGTCCATCCCGAACTCGATGACATCCAGCACCATCTGCATACAGGTATCCATGATCCGGCGACCGCCTGGCGCGCCTACTCCCAGAACCGGCACTCCATCGCGAACCGCAATTGCGTGAGCCATGCTGGAAGCAGGCCGCTTGCCCGGTGCAATCGAGTTTGCTCGACCTGGAACCGGATCGAACAGGTTCATGCTGTCGTTCATCATGACCCCGGTGCCAGGGACGGTGACCGTGGATCCGAAGATCAGCGTCAGGGTCTGAGTTACCGAGACCATGTTGCCGTCGCCATCGACCACCGAATAGTGAGTGGTGCAGCCCTCGTCTTTGTTGCCGGGATCTGCACCGGGACCGAATTGCTTGCTAATGCCGGAACCCGGGCTTACCGACGTTGCCTTCTGCAGGTCGATCTCGGCACGGCGTTCGGCAGCGTAGGCTTCCGAGTTCAGGCGTGCCCAGTCAGTATCCACCGTATCCGGGTCGCCGATGTAGGCATTTCGATCAGCGTATCCGCGGCGGCTTGCTTCGGCGATTTTGTGCAGCGTTGCGGCCGAATTGAAACCGGTGGAGCGAAGATCGAGCCCGTTGAGGATTTGTAGCGCCTCTCCAGTGTTCACCCCGCCAGCCTGATACGGCAGCAGCAGCAATTCCACGTCGCGGTAGTTGACGACCAGCGGATCGACTTCGACCGGCTCGAATCCGGCCATGTCGTCAGCCGTCAGGATTCCGCCGAGCTTCTGCACGTGGTTGGCGATCTTCTGGGCGACGTCACCTTTGTAGAAGCCGTCTGATCCTTGAGCGGCGATCGTCCGCAGTGTCTCGGCGAGCTCCGGCTGTTTGATGCGTGGCGGTTCGGTCCCGAAGAGCGGTGCGGGCGGGCTACCGTTCTCCAGAAAGATCCGGGCCGTTTCGTCGTCGCGTGCGATCGTGCTCTGCTGGGACGCGATCAACATTCCACGGAGCCAGTCAACCGGGAATCCTTCTTCAGCGAACTGGATCGCAGGTTGCAGGACGTCCTCGAGGTCCATCGTCCCGTACTTTTTCAATGCGTGACACATTCCGGCGACCATGCCGGGCACCAGGATGGAGAGCGGCCCGAACGCGTTGGCCTGATCCTTTACGCCGCCGAACCCGACCGTGGTCTGATTGTCTCCCTCTTCCAGGGTGTACATGTCAGCAGTGGCTGCGCCGGGAGCTCGTCCAAAGTAGTCGATCACCGTCCGGCGACCATCGGCCATCTGAATCGTCATGAAGCCGACTCCGCCGACCCCGCTCATCCATGGTTCGACCACGCCAATAGCGAAACCGGTGGCCACCGCAGCATCGATGGCGTTGCCACCCTTGCTCATCATGTCGAGTCCTGCCTGAACCGCAAGTGGATGCTTGGCGGCGACCATCGTGTTTCGTGAGACTGCCAGATCTCGGCTTACGCGGAGTGTTGTTTCGGAACTAAACACAGGAGAAGTCCTTTCGATGGGTCTTGCACTTCGTTTAGTACATACGAGAGCCATACTAACGGGGAGACCCCAGGATGGCAACGATTGTCTGATCGCATTGAGTCGAGTCCCTGCTGAAGCGCCGGACAGTTCACCTGTAACTCCTGCATTTGACGAATACCTTCGCCAACGATGCGGGTAGCTCGGACGACGCGATCGCGCTGGCAATTCGTGAGGTATGCAAGCATCTCGAGTTCGATGCCGGGCATGCCTATGTTGTGCACAGTGGTGATGTCAGGTGCGCCGTCTCGTTGCGGAACTCCTGGTATCTGGCCCGACCAGACGGGATGCAAGATTTTGTTGAGGCGGGTGACGCGTACTCGTTCAAGGCCGTTGAGGGACTTGTCGGGCAGGTACTCCAGCCTGTCGTACCTGCATCAGTTTCTCGCCTCCTACATTAGGCTTGATCGGTCGTTCTTCGCTGGTGCGGACTCATCGAAGACATTCCCAGCCGTAATCTCCGGCATCGTGCAGATTGCACAGAATCTCGGGATCCAGGTGATTTCCGGGGGTGTGGAGTCGCTGGCTAATCAGCAATTCGCGCGATCGATCGGTTGCAACTTTGACCAGGGGTACTACTATGCACAGCCGCAGACCGCGACTCGTGCTGCAGAGATTCTCGAAGCGCACCGAGAGTAGCCGTGCAATTGGTGCCACTCTTTCTTCATGCTGGCCCAAAGCTCCCAATTTGGTGCCGGTCCATGGTCCCTTCAGCAGAAATTCGTACTCTCCACCAGGTTGTGTGTGCTAGCCTCAGGCTACGGTCTGGACGTGCATAGCGGACTGTCAAGCTTCACTTTCCGGTTGCTGGCCGGAGCCAGTTATCTGAGTGGTCCGATTCATCATGCGGCTGACACCTTCTGTGATAACTCAGGAACTCATCGAGACGATTCCGGACCCGGTGCTGGTGGTCGCCACGGATGATTCTGTGCTCCTTGCAAACCAGCCAGCGGTCCGGTTGTGTGAGCTCGATGATTCAAATGTCCAGTCGCTCCACTTCGCTGAGATCGTTACGGGAAACTCGAGTTCGGGAACCCCAGTCACGGTGCGAACGTGCCGGAGTGGTCGGACGATCCCGGTCAGTGACACACTTCCACATGTTCGTGATCCTGACGTCGTGGTGCATGTGCTTCGCCCGGAAGAATCCCCGGTCGGAGCGTCGACGGTTCTCGACACGCTCGTCGAAGGCGTCATGGTCGTTTCCGCTGATGGCGACATTCTGTATGTCAATCAGACCGCACGAACCATGCTCGGTTGTCGCGGCGGTTACCCACAGGCAGATGTACGGGAGATCATCACTGACCCTGCAGGGTTCGATGATCCTGAATCTGCCGGAGCGCACTTGCTCGATAATCTGCTGTCTGGTCGCGAATCAACGCTGAATGAACCGGCTATCGCAATCTGTGAGTCGGCAAGTTCGGTGGAGGTGATGCTCAACGCCAGCGCATTGAATTCGGCCAATGGCCGACCTTCTGGTGCGGTGATCACCTTCCTGAACATCACTGGACAACGACACGCCGAGCTTCAAATCTCGATCCAGTCCCGTGTGATGAATGCGATCGCTGCTGGGGGCGGGCTATATGAATCCTCTGAACTGCTAATCGAATATCTCGAGCGTGTCATCCCTGGTTCGAGCGTAGCCGTCTATCAGATCGAGCGGGACAGCCGGAATATTTCACTGGTTGCGGCCGGACGAATTAAACCCGAACTGCGTGATGCTCTTTGTCCAGATTCCTCTGATCCGATCTCCGGTATGTGTGTGCAGGCGTTGATGCGGCGCAGCCCGATGGTGATCGATGCCGGGGATTCCCTGAAGGATTCGGATCAGGCCGCCCTCAATTGTCTGCTTGTGAAATCGGGCATCGATTCGGTCTGGTGCCATCCCGTTGACGCCCCTCCGCATCGGGGGGTGGGATTGATTTGTCTCTATCGGACGGCGATTGGTGCTCCGGACCGCAGCCAGGAATCATTGATACAGACCGCCACCGGGCTGCTGCGGGTCACAATGGACCGGGTGCAGATCGAGCGCGAGTTGCGGTATCAGAGCTTCAACGATGACCTGACCGGGTTGCCGAATCGTGTCCTGATGATGGATCGCGTGGAGCTGGCGATTCAGCGTGCGGAGCAATCCGATCAACTCTTCGCACTGCTGTTGCTCAATGTGGACCGGTTCCAGATGATCAACAACAGTCTGGGTCACCAGGCTGGAGACCAGATGCTCCGTGAGATTGCCCGGAGATTGAGAGTCTGTGTTCGCTCTGATGATCTCGTCGCCCGCTTCACGGGTGATTCCTTTGCCATCGTGCTCGATTCGCTCAGCTCCGAATCCGATGCAATCAACGTCGTCATGCGTATCCAGCGGGAGTTCGGAACGCCGCTGAGAATCAATGATGTCGATCTGTACGTCTCGGTGAGTATCGGTATTGCATTGAGCACCGAACCTGAGCTGACCGTGGACTCACTGGTTCAGTACGCTGATATCGCATTGAACCGGGCCAGAGAGGCTGGCCGAGGACAGTTCGCGGTTTTCTCCCCTTCGCTCGATCTCTCGCGGGTTCCCCGGCTCGAACTCCAGTCGAAACTCCATCGGGCGCTGGCGTCTGATGCACTGGATCTCCACTTTCAGTCTGTCTCGTCGTTGCAAGATAGTGAGGTAGCCGGCTACGAGGCGCTGATTCGCTGGAACGATCCGGAGTTCGGTGCGATTTCGCCGGACGAATTTCTCCCGCTCGCCCAGCAAGCCGGAATCATGGCCGAGATCACCTCATGGGTGCTCGATCGGGCCGTGTCCCGGGTCATCGGCTGGCAGAAGTCCACCGGCCGAAAACTCTTTGTTTCGGTCAACGTATCCGCTGAAGAGATGCAGGATTCGCTCCTGGTGGAGCAGGTGGACGCGGTACTCAAGCGCTACCAAATGGACCCGAAATGCCTGCTCCTGGAGATGACCGAGCACGCGTTGCTGGATCTTTCGGGCCGCCCAAGTAAGACACTGGAGAGACTGCGGGAGCTTGGAGTCCGGATTGCGCTGGATGACTTCGGAACCGGCTACTCCAGTCTTTCCTACCTCGAGAACCTGAACATCGACGCGATCAAGATCGATCGTGCATTTATCCAGTCTGCTCGTGGTGGCGTCTCTCGATATCCCGTTGCGTCCGCGATGGTGGATATCGCCCGGCAACTCGGTATGTTCTCGGTTGCCGAGGGCATCGAGACGGATGAAGACGAGCGGGTTGCCCGCCAGATCGGCTGCGACTACAGTCAGGGCTATTTTTATGGTCGGCCAGCTGCTGGTGCCGAGCACCCTCCGATGCAGCGAGTACCGGCACGGCGGAACTGAATCCCTGCGCCCGGTGAGCTAACCTTCCTGGCTGCTGTCGCTAGCCCGGGCACGCGGTCGGATCAGCTGATCCCGCTCGTACTCTTCAATGGCGTGGGCTATCCAGCCAGACATCCGTCCAAGCGTCATGACCGCCTCGGCCGTCCCTGCAGGCTGATCCAGAGCCCGGCATAGCGTCACTAGCGCGATATCCAGGTTTGGACTTGCCCCCTGGAGTTCATTCGCGGCCGATGAAACGGCTTGCACGAGCTCCAGCGAACCGCCAGCGCCGACATTTGAATCAGCGATAGCCTCCAGTAGCGCCGCACCACGAGGATCTCCCGATGGGTAGAGGCGATGGCCAAATCCGGCGAGGTCTTCGCCCCGCTGCAGTCGGTTTCGTAGCACCTCGTAGGCGCGATCGGGTGAACCCACCTCATCCAGCATTGCTTCCGCCTGCCGGGTGGCGCCACCGTGCTTCTGCCCGTGCATCGCGGACACACCGCCGGTAACGGCCGAATAGAGTGGGGTTCTGGCCGAGGCAATACACCGGACCGTGAACGTCGAGATGTTCAGTTCATGGTCTGCGCAGAGTATTAGTGCGGTATCGATCAACCGGGCCGCCTCCGGATTGCCTGCTGCCCAGTGCGCCTGGAGTGTTCGCGCAATGCCGGAGTTGCCCTCGGTGCCGGTGAGACAGGCCGTGGCGAGCTGAAGAATGCCTCGCCCGGCACGCTGGACGGATTCCGGGCGAAAGTCAAAACTTCGAGGGTCGCGCTGTTCCAGCACTGGCAGAAGCATCTGCATTCTGGCCGTTGGTTCGAGCGAATGGACCAGAACAGAGGATTGCCGGACCAGCACGTCCCGGACATGGGCGGTGGTTGCATCCGGCTCCGGGAGATCGGCGTCCAGCGAACCGATCCAGAGCAGTGCGGTAACCTCCTCGAAGGAGACGCGCTCAGGCCGACGCGTGAAGTAGATGAGACCGAGGTTACCGGAGGTGCAGACGATCACTTCCGGCTGCTCCTGGTCAGCACTCAGTTGCTGTCGCCGGATGTCG
>SLFF01000156.1 GCA_007124395.1 Thermomicrobiaceae bacterium
GCTCGTCGATCACTGATCCCAGACGTCGCCGAGCGAGCCTCGATGACGTTGGAGCGCGCCAACTCGCTCGAACAGATCATGAATCGGCTACCCCAGTTGCTCGCGCCACTGGCCGCTGGTGGCTTGATGGCCGTGTTCCATCCGGCGAACGTCATCTGGCTAACGGTAGCGCTGGTCTGGCTCTCGGCATTGTCGATCGCGGTCGCCGTTCGTGATGCCGCTCCGATTCTGGATCAACAGGCCGCTTCGTACTGGACTGACCTGGCGGCCGGGTTCCGCTTCGTGATTCAGGATCGCCTGATGCGCGTGCTGGTGCTGGTGCTCGCCTTCACAAACCTGCTGGAAGCGCCACTCTCCATCGTTTTGCCAATCTATTCAGACGAGATCCTCAGTGGGCCGGTCGATCTCGGGATCGTGATGGCGGCGCTCGGGATCGGGTTGCTGATCGGCGTGAGCCTCTACGCCATCATTGGCCATCGACTGCCGCGGAGCTGGATCTTCATCGGTGGGCTGTGTGGCATCGGGGCGACGTACTTCGGGCTGGCGATGTTGCCGGGGCTCTGGGTAGCGGCGTCGATTCTCTTCCTTACCGGGATCATGGCTGGTCCGGTCAATCCGATGCTCTCGACGATCTACCAGGAGCGGGTACCCGCGAACATGCGGGGCCGCGTCTTCGCTATGGCTGGTGCGGTTAGCCTCTCGATGATGCCGTTTGGCCGCTTGCTCGGCGGTATGGTGATCGACTGGTTCGGACTCTCCACGCTGCTGCTGATGCAGGCGATCGGGTTCGCAGCGATTGGCGTTGTGATGCTGCTTCTGCCCGCTCTCAGATTGCTGGATGCCGGAAAACCGGCACTGCAAGCACAGCCCGTTGCTGCTGTCCCGATCCGGGATGCCCGCCCCGGTACAGGGCTTACAAATCGCTAATCTGCTCACGGTCGGTTCGTGCAATCATCATGTCTAATGTGCCGTCGGGTACACTGAACAGCGTTGATCGAGTTGAAACGAGTGACCGAAAGAGGCAACGTGGCCCGAATTCCGCAGGACTATCACCTACATTCTCACTTTTCACCGGATAGCCGACAGACGATGGTCGATATCTGTCAGCGAGCGGTTGACAAGGGGATCGGCGAGATCGCGATTACCGATCATGCCGACTACATCGAGTACAAACCCGGAGACGAGTTCTACAATCCGGCCGGATATTTTGAAGCGCTGGAACAGGTTCGTGAACAGTTCGACGGCCAGTTGACGATCCGTGCCGGAGTTGAGATCGGTGAGCCACATCGGTTTGCCGACCGGGTCGATCAGTTGCTCGATACCTATTCCTACGACTTCGTCATCGGCTCGCTGCACTGGGTTGGCGACCGGCTGATTCTCTCGTCTGATTATTTCGAGGGCCGCGATATCGAGGATGTCTATCGGCCCTACTTCGAAGAGATGCTGAAGATGGTCAGTGTCGGCCGGTTCGACATCGTCGGCCATATCGATGTCGGCAAGCGCTACGGCTTCGATGTCCAGGGTTCCTACGATGTCACTCCTTACGAGGAAGAGCTGCGCGAGATCTACCGAGTGCTGGTGCAGCGGGGCAAGGGCATCGAGATTAACCAGGGCAGCGTCCGTCGCAAGGTTCAGGAGCCGGCCCCGAATGCCGTCGGATTGCAGTGGTACCGGGAAGAGGGCGGCGAGATTCTGACGCTGGGCTCGGATGGCCACCAGACCGATGCGGTGGGCTATTGCCTGGAGACGGCCATCGATATGGCGAAGTCAGTGGGCTTCACTGGTGTCACTGGCTATCAGGCACGCGAGCCGTTCCCGCTGTCGTTCGCATAGTGGAGCGGCTGCCATCCTGGCGAGATTCAGATGCGCGCGATGCGATTCTCCGGTTCGTCGACCGGGTGACCGATCCTGCCAGCCCGGATTTCGTTTCGGTTGAGAAGCGGATCGCTGTCTTCGATAATGATGGCACCCTACTGGCCGAGCAGCCGATCTATATCCAGACGCTCTACTCGATCGAGCGCCTGCGGGATCGACTGCTGGCCGAACCCGAGCTGGCCCGGGAGCAACCGTTTGCCGGCGCCCGTGACGGCGATTTCGCGGCGATTTCGGCCACCGGTATTCCCGGGCATCTGCGCCTCTTCGGCGAAGCGACGTCTGGCATGTCGTTCGAGGAACTCGATCGAGATGTCCGTGCCTGGTTCAAGAGCGCCCGGCATCCCGAGACCGGTGTGATGCTCTCCTCGCTGGTGTATCAGCCGATGCTCGAGGTTCTCGCGTTCCTGCGTCAGCATCAGTTCCAATGCTGGCTGATCACCGGCAGCAGTGTCGATTTTCTCCGGATCTTCGCGCCACTACTCTATGACATTCCGGCTGAGCGGATTGCTGGCTCCGAGTTGACGCTGTCCACCAGGTACGGTGCTGACGGCCTGGAGGTCGTCCGGGGATGGGAGTGTTCATTGATCAATGATGGGCCCGAGAAGGTGATCAGCATCATGCGTCACATCGGTGGGCGACCGATCGCGGCATTCGGCAACTCCGATGGGGATGTTCCGATGCTCGAGTGGGTTGAGTCCGGAAATGGACCACGGCTCAGCGTGCTGATTCATCACACGGATGCCGCCCGGGAGTGGGCGTATGATCGCGATAGCGACATTGGCCGATTGTCCAGAGGTCTGGACCTGGACGCCGATGGCCGGTTCATCCGTGCGGACATGGCATGTGACTGGGCGCGAATCTTCCCAGCATAGCCCGGGCTTCCCCACATCCCCTGATTCATCAGAATAAGATAGCCCAGGCAACTTCGTTCTCATGACGAACATCGTGTCCATTCGTGCGG
Source organism: Thermomicrobiaceae bacterium (assembly GCA_007124395.1). GTDB lineage: Bacteria > Chloroflexota > Chloroflexia > Thermomicrobiales > Thermomicrobiaceae > SLMJ01. Next base: position 2,837 of record SLFF01000156.1, read on the forward strand.
TATGATGTTCGCCGGTCTGTTGTTCAACGCTGATGTTGACGCAGGGTAGGGGACCGGAATATGAATGGCCTCCGCGAGGCTAACCGTTGAGTCTCAGCAAACACAAGTGGCTCCTGCTGTCGATCTATATTCCGACAGTGATGTTCTCGTTCGGACAGGGGTTGCTGGTTCCGATTCTGCCGCTCTATGCCGCAGAATACGGTGGCTCGTATTCGCTGGCAGGTCTCGTTGTTGCTGCCGGCTGGATTGGCACGATGATCGGCGATGTGCCGGTCGGGATGCTGCTCCGCAAAATCGGCTACAAGAACGCCATGATCATCGGCTCAGCGTTATTTGGTGGGGCGACGATTGCCCTCGCCTTCGCCGGTACTCCGTTCGAGCTGGTTGCCTTGCGAATCGTCGCCGGTATTGGCATCGCCTTCTATCAGATATCCCGGCATACATTTGTTGCTCATCAGGTTCCGCCTGACATCCGCGGGCGAGCGATCGCCGTATTCGGCGGTATCAACCGGGTAGGGCACTTTATTGGCCCACTGGTTGGCGGGTTCGTGGCCGCATTCTACGGACTGGCCGCGGCGATCATGGTCGCCGGTTTCGTTGTCCTTGGAATCATCGTGCTGGCGATTCTGCTGGTTCGCGAGCCGGCATCCCCTGATTCGGAGTCTGGCAAAAAGGCGCTGGACTTTGGCGTCCTGAAAGAGGTTGTCCAGCACAACCCGAAGGAACTTGCTGCGGGTGGGCTGGCTCAGGTCTTTGCCCAGATGATCCGGGCCGGGCGGCAAATTGTTATTCCCCTGTATGGCGCGTACGCGATCGGGCTGGATCCGGCACAGGTTGGCCAGGTTGTCAGTGCCTCGCACTTCGTCGAGATGTTCCTGTTTATTCCGGCAGGTATTATCATGGATCGATGGGGACGCAAAGCCGCGGCGATTCCGTCGTTCACGATCATGGGTGGTGCCATGTTGCTGGTGCCGTTTACCGATAGTTATCTGTCGTTGATGATTGTGGCCTCGCTAATCGGTATCGGACAGGGGATCGGCTCCGGGACGATGATGACTCTCGGCGCCGATCTGGCTCCGCCCGGCAAGACCGGGGAGTTCCTCGGCATATGGCGTTTGATCGGAGATAGCGGACATGCGGTGGCCCCGATGGCGATCGGGGTGGTGGCCGACATTATCGGTCTATATCTGACTGCGGGTATCGTTGGAGGTATCGGTTTCATGTCTGCCGGGACTATCGGCGTGTTCGTGCGTGAAACGCGCTGGGACAGTGAAGAAGAGGGTCCGGCGGCCGAATCTGAAGAGGCCGAAGATTCCGATGAGGCCGACGAGTCCGAATCGACGCAATCTCGCGACCGTTCGCCGCAACAGGAGTTGCGGGACTGATGGGTGTACGGTCACCGCTGCAAATGTGTCAGTGGGTCACGTACACTTGAGGTTGATAGGGTAAGGGACCACCTGGTTCAGTCGCACTAATGGAATCCCAATCATGCCTCACCCGGGTGGGTATGATCATGACAGCCGTTGCTCAGTTTCAATCGTGTTTGCTAGCTGTCTGCATGCCCCCGGTTTTTTCACAGAAGGGTGGAATTGAATGACCAGCCGTTACGACATGTACTCTTCGCGGTATCCTTTGCTGCCGCTGAAGAATGTCGTGATCTTCCCCAAAAACGTTGTAACGCTCCTGATCGGCAAGACCCGATCGATTCAGGCGGTGGAAGATGCCATGAGTCGGGACCGCAAGATCGTCGTTGTCTCGCATAGCGAGGTCGGCGTGGATGATCCCGAGCCGGACGACCTGCACGAGATGGGTACGCTTGCTGAAGTCGTCTCGATCGAGCACCAGCAGGGCGGAAACATTCAGGTGGCGCTCGAAGGGCTCCACCGTGTCAACGTCATTCAGTGGGATCTTGCTCGCCCGTTCTTCACGGTGAAAACCGAACAGGCGATGGAATCCGACAATGAGTCCGCCGAAGCACACACACTCGTCAATCACATTCAGGAACTGGCTCGACAGTATCAGGAGTCGAAGAGTGCATTCAGTACGGATGCCTTCGACATGATCCAGGCGACGACCGATCCTTCACACCTCTCGGATCTGTTGACCACACAGCTGGTACGGGATGCCGCTCAGCGGCAGGCCTTCCTGGAGAACCTCGATCCGTGTCAACGACTGGAACTGCTGGCAGTTCACCTCACCAAGGACCTTGATCTGGCCGCGCTGGAGCAGCGCATCAAGGACCGGGTGCGTGAGCAGATCGATAAGAACCAGCGAGAATACTACCTCCGGGAGCAACTCAAGGTTATCCATGATGAGTTGTCCGGCGAGGGTGGTAACGAGATCGAGCAACTCCGGCAGCGGGTCAGAGATCGCGGTATGCCGGAGGAGATGGAAGAGAAAGTCCTTAAGGAGATTGTCCGGCTGGAGCGGATGCCGTCGGTTTCGGCTGAGGGCACCGTGGTCCGCAATTACATCGATACCGTGCTGTCACTGCCGTGGACAGAACAGTCAGAGGACCGGCTCGATCTGGATCTTGCCGAAAAGCAGCTCGAGAGCGATCACTACGGGCTAGACCACGTCAAGGAGCGTATTCTCGAGTTCCTGGCGGTGCGAAAGCTGACAACAGAGCGTGGCAAGACTGGTGCTTCGATTCTCTGTCTGGTTGGCCCACCGGGCGTTGGCAAGACCAGCCTCGGCGCATCGGTCGCCGAAGCGATGAACCGCGAAATGGTTCGCGTAAGTCTTGGTGGCGTGCGCGATGAAGCCGAGATTCGCGGACATCGCCGGACGTACATCGGCGCGTTCCCGGGACGGATCATCAATGCGATGAAGACCGCCGGGACGACCAACCCGATGATCCTGCTGGACGAGATCGACAAGATGGCGTCCGATTACCGGGGAGACCCGGCCTCGGCGATGCTGGAAGTGCTCGATCCGGAGCAGAACCATGCCTTCAACGATCACTATCTGGACGCACCGTATGACCTCTCCAACGTGCTGTTCATTACCACGGCCAACACGCTGAGCAGCATCCCGCGACCATTGCGGGACCGTATGGAGATTATCGAAATCAGCGGTTATACGGAGCATGAAAAGACCGAGATCGGTCGACGCCATCTCCTGCCGAAACAGCTCGAAGTTCACGGTCTGGATGACGACCGTATCGAGATCTCCGAGAAGATCTGGCATCAGCTGATCCGGAACTACACCCGTGAGGCGGGAGTCCGAAACCTGGAGCGCCAGGTCGCGGCAGTCTGCCGGAAGGTGGCTGCCGGGGTGGTGAAGGGCCGTAGCAAGCGGACGCGTATTACCGAGACCCGGTTGTCCGAGTTCCTGGGGCCGGCCCGGTATGGTTTTGAGCACCAGTTCACCGAAAACCAGGTCGGCGTGGCGATTGGCCTCGGAACAACCGATGTCGGTGGCGAACTGATTCCGGTCGAGGTAGCGATCATGCCCGGTAAGGGCAACCTGACGATCACCGGACGTGCTGGTGACGTCATGCAGGAGTCTGCCCGGGCCGCGCTGAGCTACGCGCGATCACGCGCGGAGACACTCGGAATCGAGCCGGACTTCCAGGAGAAGGTGGACATCCATATTCACCTGCCGGAAGGTGCTACACCGAAGGATGGCCCGTCGGCCGGTATCACGATGGCAACTGCGCTGATTTCTGCACTGAGCAAGCGGCCGGTGCGATCAGATGTCGCCATGACGGGCGAGATCACCCTGCGCGGACGAGTCCTGCCGATCGGTGGACTGAAGGACAAGAGTCTGGCAGCCCATCGAATCGGGTTGCGGCGATTGATCGCTCCTGCGGACAACGAGCGCAATCTCGTCGATGTCCCGGAGAAGATCGCCTCGCAGATGGACTTCATCTGGGTGGAGAACATGGATCAGGTGATCGCGGAGGCGCTCGACTTCACCGAGCAGCCGGAAGAGATCGATCCAACGCTCAAGAAGCAGCTGACGCAGGTGGCAGCGCAGGAACCGGTGCAGGACATCTCGGATGTAACGATTCATCACAGCGATCTCGCACAGTTCTGAGCCTCAAGCGTATAATTAGTGAACGAAGGCGATGCGCCGTGGGAGGGAACTTCCCACGGCGTATCTGCGTCTGATCTGTAACACCCCGACTCTCCGTGCGTCGTAACGGTTGAGAAAGGGGTTGTTGTGCTGAGGGAGATGATGAATCAGACTACACAGGTGAGCACCGAACCTCGTGCAGTCACATCGTTCGAGACGATCGTCCAGGAGTACGAGGCGCCGATTGGCCGCTACCTCTACTCACTGGTCGGTGATTTCGAGCTGTCTCAGGATCTGAGTCAGGACA
>SLFF01000113.1 GCA_007124395.1 Thermomicrobiaceae bacterium
ATCGTGCTCATCACCTTCATTCTGATGGTGATCTTCGGGCCAATGATCTACAGCGGCCCGATCCGAGGGATCGACTTCTCGATCGGTTACGAGAGCCCGTCCCTTCAGTACCCGATGGGTACAACGCATGAAGGTCACGATATCTTTGCGCGTATCATGTGGGGCGGCCGGATCTCGATTGCTGTCGGTATCGCCGCCATGCTTGTCGGTATAACGATCGGCACGACTATCGGAGCAACTGCTGGTTACTTCGGTGGCTTCGTGGACTCGGCACTGATGCGGTTTACGGACCTGTTCATCTCACTGCCGGTGCTTCCGCTGCTGCTGCTGATCATCTATCTGTTCCGTGACACGATGCGGGACAATTTCGGGATCTTAATGGGTAACTTCATTTTGATCGTGGTAGTGATCGGAGCGTTGGCATGGATGCCAGTCGCCCGGTTGGTGCGTGCCTCGTTCCTCTCTATCAAGGAGAAGGAATACATCGAGGCTGCTCACTGCATCGGGGCCAAGACGTCATCGATCATGCTGCGCCATATCATGCCGAACGTGATGAGCCCGATTATCGTTGCCGCGACGCTGGCCGTCGCCCAGGCGATCATCACGGAGTCCACGCTTTCGTTCCTGGGTCTCGGGTTCCCGCCTGACGTTCCAACCTGGGGTCGTATGCTGAACGATGCTGCTGACTTCGTTGCCATCCATCCGGTGATGGTTATCTTCCCGGGTGCGGCGATCTTCCTGACAGTGTTGAGCATCAACTACGTCGGTGATGGTCTCCGCGACGCGCTCGATCCACACCGTACGGTGTAATCGGCGCAACGGGAGTCTTCCGCTCGAACCAGACAGGACGGGGCCGGTCGTACAGACCCGGCCCCGTTTTTCGTGCCGTTATTGCAAAACAACACTGCTATACTACGGCAGCGATACGATGAGACCGTTGATCGGCGACCGTGGCCGTCTGGCTGCGGTCGCTGGCTGAACACCGGGGTTGCGCTGTGAAACTGACCTGTGTCGAATGCGAGCTGACGTACCATCCAGATGATGATCGAACCCGCTGCGACTGCGGGAGCCTGCTCGACGTAACGTTCCCGATTCCTCAGCTTTCCAACACGACCGTATTCACTGAGCGTATGACCAGCTGGCGCACGCCGGACGCAAGTGGCGTGTGGCGCTATCGAGAACTCCTTCCGGAGTTCGCCGGTCAGCACATCGTCAGCCGCCCGGAAGGCAGCACGAATCTCTACGATGCACCCGGGATTGCGCAGTGGGTGGGTGTCGATCAGCTCTGGCTGAAGCATGAAGGCGAGAACCCGACGGGGTCCTTCAAAGACCGCGGGATGACGGTTGCAACGTCGCATGCGATGAAGGTCGGCGCGAAGATGGTTGCCTGCGCCTCGACGGGCAACACATCGGCGTCGGTGGCCTCCTATGCCGCCGCAGCAGGTGTTCCGGCGATTGTATTCGTTCCAGACGGGAAGATCTCGGCGGCCAAGCTGGGCCAGACGGTCGCCTACGGAGCGAAGATCATTCAGATCCGGGGAGATTTCGATGCGGCGATGACGCTGGTGCAGCAAGCGAGCCAGAAGCTCGGAATCTACTTGCTGAACTCGATCAATCCGTATCGGCTGGAAGGCCAGAAGTCGATCCTGTTCGAACTGCTTCATCAGCTCGACTGGCAGCCGCCGGACTGGGTGGTATTGCCCGGCGGGAATCTGGGCAACTCCAGCGCTCTTGGAAAGGCTTTCTCGGAGCTTCGCATGGCGGGTATCCTGAAGGCCCTGCCACGCATGGCGGTGATCCAGGCAGAAGGCGCTTCTCCGTTTTACGAGGCGTACCGCTCGTCGTTCCGCGGGTTCGAGCCGATGGAGGCTGATACTGTTGCCACGGCGATTCGTATCGGCAATCCGGTCAGCTATCCCAAGGCCCGTCGCGCCATCGAATTGACCGATGGCGTGGTCGAAGCCGTTGCCGATGCGGAGATCCTGGATGCCAAGGCACGAGTTGATCAGTCCGGCATCGGCTGCGAGCCAGCATCCGCGGCAACCGTGGCGGGAATCCGGAAGCTCGTTCAACAGGGCGTCATCAAGCCCGGCGATCGGGTGGCCGGAATTCTCACCGGCCACGTGATGAAGGATGCCGAGACCGTGATGGAGTACCACCTGGGCGAGGGCTCGAAGGGCCGTGAATTGGCCAATCGCCCGGTGGTCATTGACCCGACAATCGACGCGCTTCGGAGTGTGCTTGCAGATGAGCTTTAGAGTTGTCGTTCCAGCATCCAGCGCGAATATGGGCCCCGGGTTCGATTCGATGGCTATCGCGCTATCCCGCTATATGTCGATTACTGTGGAGCCTGGCAGCGATGGGGATTCGGCCAACGCGCAGCAGGACCAGCTGACCGACGGTCGCGATATGGTGACCTATGCGATGCAGTACCTTGCGGATTCGGTCGGCAGAACGCTGCCACCGGCCAGTGTCCGAAGCCGTAGCGACATTCCGGTTGCCCGCGGAATGGGAAGCTCAGCGGCTGCGCTGGTCGGCGGTATGCTGGCCGGTAACCAATTGCTCGGTGAGCCGCTGGGAAACAAAGAGCTTCTCCAGCTGGCATCCCACGTTGAGGGTCACGCCGATAATCTGGCCGCTGCACTCTTCGGAGGGGCGGTACTGGCCGTACCTGTTTCATCAGGCCACATCACCGTCGAACTCGACATCAACATGGAACTCAGCGCCGCGGTGCTCATTCCGAAGCAGATCGGCTTTACCACCGATGCAAGGGCAGTAGTCCCGACGCAGGTTGACCGGGCCGATGCGGTCTACAATGCGTCCCGATGTGCCTTGCTGGTTCATGCGTTGTCTACTGGATGTCCTGAACTGCTCGGTGATGCGATGCAGGATCGCTGGCATCAGCCCTACCGATCCGCGCTCTATTCTCATATGGATTCGGTGATTGCGGCTGCCCGTGGGGCCGGGGCATATGGTGCCAGCCTCAGCGGATCAGGGCCGACGATCCTGGCGCTCTGTCATCCCAGAAAGTCAGCGACTGTTGCGGAGGCGATGAAGCATGCTGCAGACCGGCATGACGTTGATTGCAGTGCTGAAGTCGTGACGATCGATACGGCTGGTGCGCAGATCCTGGGCTTGAAGAAGCGGAGCAATGGCTGACGCTGGCGTCAGTTCAGGACGACCTCGTCCGGGCTGATCCACCAGTCTTCTACATTCCACCAGAGGCCGGCAACCGTTCCGGGCTCAAGGCCGTGGACGTAGTTGCGAAGCACATCGATCTCGATATGTTCGTAGACCAGAATCACCGGACGATCATCCATGAAGATCTCCTGGACTTCGTAAAGAATCTCGGCCCGCTCGTCGGGATCGAGCGTATTGCTTTGCTCACGCAGGAGCCGGTTGACATCCTCATTGGAATAGCCCATCAGGTTGGCGCCCTCCGGGAAGTCTTCCGATGGGATGAAGGCCTCGCTGAGTCGCTCAACGAACATGTCCAAGGTTGTTCGATTGTTCCAGGGAACGTCGACGAGGTCAAAGTCTCGCTGTGCAAGAACGCCTGGTTCGTCAACAGTGCCGTAGAGCTGCTCCGGATCGTAGTTGACCGCCTCAACGAGTATGCCGAGTTCGGCCATATCTTCGATGAATGCAGACTGCACCCGTTGTCGGAGCACCGCATCGGGATCATCTCCCGCGGTGGTCGTGACGGTGAACTCCAGCAGGGTCCCGGCGCGTTCCCGCACGCCATCCTCGTTCAGTTCCCAGCCAGCGTCATCCAGCAATTCCGCGGCGAGATCAGGATCGAACGGCAATGGTTCCAGCCCGGAATGTTCCCAGAGCGTATTGCTGAGTAGCGTGCCGGGGACCTCGGTCTGGTTCAGCAGGAGCATCTCGATAACGCTCCAGCGATCGAATCCGAGTGTGATCGCCTCACGAACCTGTTGATCCCGGAAGATCGGGTGCTCCAGATCGAGATTTTCTGGATTATGCAGATTGAACGCGTACGTTTTCACTGCGCCGCCCCGCGCTGTTGTCAGCGCTTCGGTCTCATCCGATTCGATGGCATCGAGCAACGCGCTCTCTGGTAGATCAACGGCGAGGTCGACATCACCCGTGGTTACCTGGGCAATTGCATCACGAGGCGAATCAGTGAAGCGGAAGACGATACGATCGAGCAGCGGCGGCTCTCCCCAGTATTCGGGGTTGCGTTCTACGGTTAGATGCGCACCCGGATCCCACTCGACGATCTGGAACGGGCCTGAGCCAACATGCTCCTCAGCGCCATACTCATGGGTCGCAATTTCGCCGCTGGGGATGTCTTCCAGCCGGTGACGGGGGAGCAGGAATCCGGCACCCTCGCCACTTCCACCTGCCAGAACCCGGTTGATGAATTCGGCCGACGGATTTCGCAGGCGAATCGTCGCGGAAAGATTGTCAGGGCTGACGGTGACATCTTCGATCAGGTTCCAGCCGCGAAGTACCGCGGCCGGATAGTCCGGCGCGGTCAGTGTTTGCCAGGTGAACTGAAAGTCTCGTGCGTCGATTGGCTCTCCGTCAGACCACGTAATGTCTGGCAGGAACCGGATCGTATACGTCAGTCGATCCTCGGAGATGCCGCCGTTTTCCAGCGTGGGGACTTCGCGAAGCAGTCTTGGCTCGTAGGAATTATCGGCGGTGATCCGGATCATGCGAGCATCGACCGTGCTAAGGATCCATTGAGCACTGGGACTGGTTGTCAGGCTGAAATTGAGTGAGTCTGGCTCTTCGGGAATCGCAACCACCAGCGATCCGCCCTCCTCTGGTTCCTCTGCTCCGGTCGGGACATCGGTATCAGGTTCGGGGGAGTCATCAGAAGGAAGCGGGCTCACTCCGTTGCAGGCTGTTATGAGCAGGAAAAGGCTGAGAACCAGCGCTGTTCCCCACCGACGTCGCGTGGAGCTGGAACGATCGGTCACGAGTGGAATCATTACTCCCGGATCGGGTGAGCTATAGCGCATTCAAGTTAAGTAATACGCAAACAATACGTTTATTATACGGCCGGTCTGGAAAATGCGTCAATTGACCGGTGGGCATAATGCTACAGCCGGGAAACAAGGCCCTACCCTGCACGGTGCGGTGGCCGAGGCACGGCACGATGCGCGCCGTGATGGGTTGGATGGTCAATAGCAATGCAGCATAGAGATCGTATTCATTGAAGATGGTGGAATCAGGGCTTACCTTTCTATATGCATCAGCCTGGCCCTTCGGCTATGCGCCGTTAGCATGGTGTGATTCTTGCTACCCACTAAATTGAACTTCAAAGGCTGTAACTGTGGATCAGATAATGGGAAGGCTGAGGCTTGTGCAAAGCGAAGATCGCCGGGACATGCATCAGGGATTGAACGCGACTACAGATCCCCAAGCTGATGAGCGCCTAAAGGGCGGCCCTCCACCTCAGGTACAAGATTGGCCAGGGAGCGATCGAGAGATGCAGCCGCCTGCGGATCACGGGGAGGAATCCTACAAAGGCGGCGGCAAGCTTGAGGGAAGAACAGCGTTGATCACAGGCGGAGACAGCGGTATTGGTCGAGCTGTGGCCATTGCCTTCGCCCGCGAGGGCGCCGATGTTGCAATATCGTACTATAATGAGCACGAGGACGCAGAAGATACTGCAAGATGGGTAACTGAAGCAGGTCGCAAGGTTGTACTGATGGATGGCGACCTGCGTGATCCCGAACATTGCAAAGCGATTGTCAGACGAACTGTTGAAGAATTGGGCAGCATCAACATTCTCGTCAACAACGCTGCCTTCCATATCGAGAGCACTGACATCACGGAGATCACCGCAGAACAGCTCGAGCGGACATTCCAAACCAACATTATCGCCTACATTTTGGTCGCCCAAGAAGCGGTGAAAAACATGCGCGGAGGCGACAGTATCATCAATGTGGGGTCGGTGCTAGGCGAACTTGGTCACCCGTATCTTGTGGACTATGCAGCGACTAAGGCCGCAGACCACAACTTCACGAAATCACTTGCCGCTCAGCTTGCGCCGAAGGGGATTCGCGTCAATGCGATTGCACCTGGACCGGTGTGGACTCCATTAATTCCTTCTACGAGAGATGAACACTTTGTTGAGCATTTCGGGGCCGACACCCTGTGGCAGCGACCTGCACAGCCAGCCGAGATAGCACCGAGCTTCGTGTTTCTTGCGTCTGCTGATGCTCGATACTATAGCGGGGACATTCTCGCTCCCACTGGGATTCTTGCTGATGCTGGATAGGTAGCGATTCTGCCTATCGATGCTCGCCCAGGTGGGCCGTTTATTCACTTCCCACCGCCCTAGGGACAGTTACATGGCGGTTGTGACGAATCTGGCTGTCGACTCGTTGACTTCAGTCTGGAAATTGCAGGATCGAGCAGCGCTGGTATAATCCCCGTTGGCCCGATAATTTCCGGGTCGATGTAGCATGTGCTGCATCATGACAATTGCATGAAAATGCCTTTCTGCGTTACGAGCTCCCTGCACAATGCCAGAGGCGGGGTGATATCCGTAATGCGGCTCCGAAGGAAGGAGATCTGTTTGGCAACCTATACCCCTGATCCACGCGAATATGAATTGATGGTCCTTTTCTCGCCAGAACTCGGCGATGAGGCCCTTCAGGCTGAGATGGAACGCGTCGAGGGGCAGATTACTGCCACTGGCGCGGAGATCATCCGGTCGAAATCGACGACCCCGTGGGGTCGCCGCCGGCTGGCGTATCCGATTCATAATTATCAGGATGCGTTTTACGTGCTATATTCACTGTCCAGCCAGCCGGGTGCGCTCGATCCGTTCGAGCGAGACCTCAAGATCAACACCAACGTCATGCGCTACCTGCTGATCCGTCAGGAGAAGGCCCAGGCGCTGGAAGACGATCCCGAGCCAGAAGCCGATGAACCGGCTGTTGGTGCGGAATCTGACGATCAGACGCCCGACGGCGAAGCAGGCGACACCGATACCGGTGACGACGTCGAAGTCAGTGATGACGAGGTCAGTACTGAGGATGACCCTGCTGAGACCGCCGACGAGGCTCCGGCTGATGACGGGTCCGACGAAGAACAGGCTTAGCGAAGCAGGGAGCGTGCAATGTCGACTGGACGAGCACGGGCACACATTATCGGCAACATTGGCCAGGAACCCGAAA
>SLFF01000193.1 GCA_007124395.1 Thermomicrobiaceae bacterium
CCGAGCCAGGAAAATCTCCGGGCAACCCGGCAACGATCTCTGATAGCGCTTCGACGCCGCCCGCTGATGCCCCGATCACGAAGATATCTCGTGCTGCCATGAGTGGCTCCTCAGTCTGGCTGACATGATCCGTTGCTCAATGTGAGGGGGTGTCAAGTCATCGCTCTGAAACTGTTGAGTCACATCCTGTGCCACTGTTATGCTGTGGAAGGGTGATTTTACGATTAACGCTGGATTGTCAGGCAATATTGCCGCTTCCGACGCACGTAAACGCTTAACGGCAGGCTTGTTTCTACTGATATAATTAACCATAATCCTGCATTTGACAGCCAGAAAACGGCATTACGTTGGGAACGCCTCTTGAGCGAGACGCAAACGCAGGCTGGACACGTTGTCGTGATTGGTGCGTCGGCGGGCGGCATCGATGCTATCTCGCGACTATTAGAGACCATCCCCACGGATTTCTCCGCTCCGGTCATTGTTGCCCAGCATTCTGATCCCCGGCGCCCGAGCTACTTTGTGTCAATACTTTCCCGGCGCACATCGCTCACGGTGCGGGCGCTCGAGGAAGACATGGACCTCGAACCGGGCGTCATCTACCTCGTTCCGGCAAATCGCACGGTGGAGTTTGCCGATTCGAGGGTGACGGTCAATCCGGAAGGTGACGGCAGGCCGCTTCCGTCGATCGATCTCCTGCTGAGCGCTGCGGCCGAGGCATACGGAGAGCGCCTGATAGCCGTGATATTGACTGGTACCGGTTCCGATGGCACCGCTGGCGCGTTTCAGGTCAAAGCGTTTGGCGGGACTGTTGTTATTCAGGATCCGCTCACCGCGGAGTATCCCGGCATGCCTCGCTCGCTGGCGCCGACGACTGTCGATTTCATCCGGGATCTGGAAGAGATCGGCTCACTGCTCAGTGTCCTGCTCAACGATCAGATACCCGGTGTTCCAGCGGCGATACAGGCAGGTCCGGAACTGGATGACTTCCTTCAACATTTCCGAACGCAGTGCGCGATCGACTTCAGCCAGTACAAGACACCGACGATCATCCGACGTCTGCACCGGCGCCTTGTGGCCACGAAGTCCGCAGATCTGAAGCAGTATCGTGCGTACCTCGAACTTACTCCGGACGAGTACCCCAATCTGGTGAACAGCTTTCTGATCAAAGTCACCAAGTTCTTTCGCGACAGCGAGTTGTTCGATCATCTCCGATCGGTGGTATTACCAGCACTCATCGAGGAGAGTCGCGAGCGTGGCAATCGATTGCGTATCTGGTCTGCGGGGTGTTCGACAGGCGAGGAAGCGTATTCCCTGGCGATTCTGGTTTCTGAGGCGCTTGGAGATGAGTTGAATCAGTTCAGTGTGCGCATCTTCGCCACAGACATCAATGCCGATGCAATTGCGTTTGCCCGACGTGGCGTCTATTCCCAGGCGTCGGTCAGCGAGCTGCCTGAGGATATGTGCGCGAAGTATTTTTCCAGGATCGATGGTGAGTTCGAGGTCAATAAACTGGTCCGCAGCATGGTGGTTTTCGGACATCATGATCTCGCCCAGCGTTCCCCATTCCCCAGCATCGATCTCGTCCTGTCCCGGAACGTCCTGATCTATTTCACGGAAAAACTGCAACGACGTGCCATGCAGCTTTTTGCCTACTCGCTGCGGGATGGTGGGTACCTGGCACTCGGTAAGTCGGAAACCACGACCCCGCTGAGTGACTATTTCGCCGCAGAGAATCAGCGCCTCAAGGTCTACCGGCGGACCGGAAACGCGGTGCCGATTCCGGCCGGGTCGGTTGATTCGACAATGTTCTCTACCCATCGTGCTACCGCCGTCAGTAGATGGAATCAGCAGAGTATCGGACCCAGTCGGGCTCACCAGGAAACCGCTGCCGGACGCAGCGCGAATGGCCGCACAGAGAATCTGCTGTTCCATATGCCTGTCGGCATTGTGATGATCGATCGGAACTACGACATCCGGACGATCAATAATCTTGCCCGGCGCTTTCTGGGAATTCACGGTGCCGCGGTGGGGGACGACCTGCTGCATGTGATCCGGACGATGCCGCTGGACGCACTGCGGGACTCGATCGATGAAGCGTTTCGCCGGTCGGGTCCGGTCACGGTTCCGGGTGAGCAGCAAGTCGAGACGGTAGAAGGCGAGAATCTGTACATCGAGATCACCTGTCAGCGGCAGGAACTCGGTTCCGGCGAAGAGCCCGGTCATACGGTGGTTGTCGTGCTGACGAATGTCACCGAAGCGGCCGTTGAACGCCACCGGATTGCTGAAGCCCGGGAACGTGAGAATCTGGATAGACAGCGGCTGGATGATCGCCTCGAGCAGCTGCTCCGATCGAACCAGCAACTTGTGGGCGCCAATGAGGAACTCGCCAGAGCGAACGAAGACCTGCGCATCATCAATGAGCACCTGGTGGTGTCGAGCGAAGAAGCCCAGTCCTCTGCTGAAGAAATCGAAACACTGAATGAAGAGTTACAGACAACCAACGAAGAGCTTGAGACGCTCAATGAGGAGCTACAGGCCACGGTTGAAGAGCTGAATGCCTCGAACGAAGAGATGCAGGCCCGGACCATCGAGGTGCATCAGCAGCGTGTGGCCAGTGATGCCGAACGCGCAAAGCTCGAGGCAATTCTGGTGAGTATGGGTGACGCCGTGCTGGTGGTAGACGAGGACGGCCAGACGCTGCTTACCAACGATGCATTCAAACAGATGTTAGGTGAAGACCTCAGCGATGTAGCACCGGAAACCGAATCTGGTTTGTTGATGCTGGAGTCCGACGGACCCACCGCAGCCGCACTCCGGCGAGAGCCGTTCTCCCTGGAGTTCACCCTTACTGGACCTGATGGCAACCGGCGCTGGTTCGAAGCGAATGGTGGACCGATTCACAACGCCGGTTCAGTCACCGTGATTCGCGACATCAGTGATCGCAGCCTGAGACGGCTCCAGGAGTAGTTCATTTCAGTTGCGAGCCACGAACTGCGCACCCCGTTGACGACGCTGCGTGGCTATCTCGAGTTGCTCCATAAGCACACCCCATTCGAAGATGAGCGCTCCCAGCGATTCGTCAGCATAGCCTTGACGATGGTGGATCGACTCACACGTATGACCAGTGAACTTCTCGATGTTAGCCGCTTGCAGTCTGGAAAGTTTTCGTTGTCGCTGGAACTGATCCAGCTCGATGAACTCATCCGTCAGACGGTAGAGCTCGTGCAGTCGACAGCACCCGATTGGGAGATCGAGGTCGAATTGCCGGATGCGCCGCTGAAGGCGAAGGTTGATCCAATGCGGATTCAGCAGGTGTTTTTCAATCTCTTGCTGAACGCAGTGAACTATTCCGGCAGCGAGGAACAGATCCAGATCCGGCTGGCTGCCGAAGGTGAATGTGCGGTGATTCAAGTTCAGGATCACGGAATGGGCATCCCCGAAGATGCGCATTCAGATATATTCAATCGCTTCTTCCAGGGCGAACGTGGCACGGGAAGCTCGCATCGTGGGCTTGGTCTCGGGCTGTACATCAGCCGGGAGATCGTTGTTGCCCACCAGGGAGAGATTTCCGTGGAATCGATTCCGGGCGAAGGGACAACGTTTACCGTCCGCATCCCCTTGCGGCATGAAGGCGAATAGATCTGGCAGACGATCGGCGGTGCGCCGCCCGGCCAACCTGTTTTTCCCTGGTAAATCTGATCCGTCGCTGCTAATCTGACCTTCCAGCCAGTCAAGTCAGTGAGGGGGGATCATGTCCAACACACCGCGACGCAAGCCATCTGACCCAATTCTCGAAATGAAGATCCCGCGTGTCTACGGCAGTACGCCGACACTGTTTGGATCGCCGTTTGCATCCAGCACAGAGATTCTGAAGGAAGGCAATATCGCGTTCCTCGGAATTCCGTGGCGCGCTCCGACACCTGACACCCGGATCGGTCGGTCCGGAGCGAACTACGAGGGCACCCTGCTGACGCCGTCCGCGTTCCGGGCGAGCGCAATCAAGTATGGTGGTTATCTTCCTGAACTCGATGTCGATGTCTTCGACCAGTTTCATTTCGTCGATCGTGGCGATTTGCCCATCCCGGGTGACATGGGCCAGCTTCTGGATGCCGTTGAAGCTGAAGTCAATGCGATGCTCGACGCTGGTTGCTATCCGGTGACCATCGGCGGAAATTCGGGGCCATCCACCTACGGTGTCTTGAAACCGATCGCTGCCCGCCCGAATGGGTCGACCGCTGTGGTCAATTTCGATGCGCACCATGACAACCAGATCGGAGAATGGGCCGAGGATGACCCGACGATGCCCAGATGGGGATCGACCTGGGCACGGCAGATTCTCACGCTGGAAGGCGTCGATCCGGAGAAGTACTACCATGTCGGCCTTCGGGGTCCACGGAATGATCGCGATACATTTGCGCGATTCCAGGATCGCGGCGTGAAGCGTGAGAACATCTTCACCTACCGGGAGATCAAAGCAGCACGTCGAAGCGGGTTCGATGAGTGGGCAGAAGCCACCGCTGCGGAGATAGTGGACGGTGCCGACAAGGTCTGGATGACGATCGATCCGGACGTCTTCGATGTCTCCAGCAACCCCGACTTTGGCGATGAACCGCTTGGGCCGCGCGCGGAGGAGATCATCGAACTGGCCTACCAGGTCGGTCGCGCGGCGGGACCGCAGAAGTTTGCCGGTTTCTCGATTTCTGCCACGCCATACGACGCACAAACGCTCCACGGCATACTGATCTACATGTTGCTCTATACCCTGGCCGGGGTGGCATCTGCATCTGAGTAGTTCGGCGATTCCGTGCGCAGAACGTCGTGCGGAAGACAATCACTCAGTGCAGGTGACCACGCCCCGGCATGATGCAACAACGAGCGGAAACGCTAATCCATGAACGGCAACGCCACGAGCCTGCCGGTGGCAACGCCCTCTGGATGCCGAACTTCGACCTCTCGATCGAGTGCGGTATCGGCGGCTACGACTGCGGAGCCAATTGGTTCTCCGAGGTACCACGACTGCTCGACGCGAGTGACGAGTCCTGACCCGTCTTCGATCGGCCAGAACTGCTCGATCGGCGGGATCTCGGCACCGGGACCGAAACGAATGCCAACGAGCTTTCGCTCAGGGCCAGCGTCGGCAATCCGCTGCAGGGCTTCTTTTCCGACGAATGGACCGGCATCGAGGTTCATCGCCCGTTCGAGTCTTGCTTCGAACGGATTCAGGTCGAGATCGTCTCCGTAGGTCCAGTCCGTGACTCCCCGCTCGAAGAACGGACCGATCATCGGAGAGACCATGACATCGTATTGCTTGCCTGCATCGGCCACCGCATCCCACGCCCGGAGCGCTTCTGCAGGGTCGAACGGAAACACTTCGTAGCCGAACGCGCCTGAGTACCCGCTCCGGATGACGATGGATTCCACCCCGGCGACGGTCGTCTGAATCCAGCGGAAGAACTTCATGTCCGCCGCTTCAGGTACCAGTTCCTGCATGATGTCGTAGGAACGCGGGCCCTGGACGGCAAACGGATAGACCTGCGTCCGGAAAGCTTCCACATTGAAATCGCTATGTGCGAGGATCGCGCTTGACCATTGCGTAAGATCCACCGGTCCGTGGCAGATCCAGACCCGGTCTTCGGCCAGTTTCATGACCAGCGCCTCGCAGTAGAGCACGCCATTCGGCTCACAGATCACCGTGTGTCGCGCTCGCCCGACCTTCATCGTCTTCAGATTGCGGGCACACAGGTAATCGGCGAAGTTCAGCGCATCCGGGCCACGAAGCTCCACACTCCGCTGGCAACCGACATCCATCATGACCACACGCTCGTGAATTGCCTGATATTCCTCCGCTGGATCACGCCCGTAATCGATCGGCCAGTAGGTGTGGTTGTAGTCGTAGTACTCGAGCGCCCCAGCTGCTTCGGTCCTCGGAAAGTACGGCGACTTCGTGATCTGCGGGTACAGAACCTGTGGTCTTCGGTGTCTGATATTCAACGTGGGGATTTCCAATCACTAATGCGGGAGCTATTCGTCCTCGGCGAAAAGTTGCGCAAATTCAGGGCCGCTGGGCGTTCAAGCGGTTGCCTACGGGCAATGCGAACCGAACTCTCTGTACCCACGCACTGGCTGTTCGTGGTACTCCCGGCAGACCTCGATCAGCATCTCCTTGGCCGCGTTGAAGAGACGTTCGCCTTTCTCGGCAGACGCGGTGTAAGGGTTACCGTGGACGCCATGCTCTCGTTCTTTGCGCCGTTCGGGAAAGCCGGTGAATCTGAGAATCTCCGGGCTGAAGCCGGGACGTTCCGGATCGGCGACGAGTTTTTCGGTATCGATCAGACTCGGTCTCAGATGGAGTTGCAGCGAGGTCTCCCACTCGCCACCGTGGCCGATGAAGCCGGGATCAGTGTCGGCTTCGTCGTCCAGAACATCCTGCGCCATGTCCCAGTAGGTGATCGGCAGGACCCAGATGTCCTCCTCGGCCAACTTGATCGAGATCACCCGCTGGATGTCGCGGTTGCCGCCGTGACCGTTGAGCAGGATGATCCGGTGGAATCCGTTGGCCCAGATGCTCCGGCAGATTTCGGAGACGTAGGCGATGAACGTCTCGACGCTCAGCGTGATCGTGCCGACCTCGCCCATGTTGTAGTGGGTCAGGCCGCTCCAGACTGGTGGCGCGACGATTACCGGGAATTCGTCGATCGCCCGGGCGGTGTCAACGGCCAGCGCCTGCGTGTGGCTGATGTCGACGTCCATCGGGCAATGCGGACCGTGCTGCTCGACAGAGCCGACCGGCACGATGACCACCGGATCGTGTTCCAGCGCTTCGAGGAACTCGTGCCGCCACATCTCCTGCCAGTGGGGCGTCTTGCCGTCGTTCGATTCCCGCTGTCCTCGTCCGAAGACAGAGCTGTCCGAGACCATCGTCATCCTCCGTTCGGGTTAGTGTGACTTGTTGGTGCAGATACCATAAGGGAGGATAGCGGAATGCGACAGGCCCTCACCCCCGGCCCGGGCGCGGGGAAAACTTCCGTAGACGGCGACCTCCGTGTCGCCCAGTCCCGCGAACCGGTTTGATTGGCGGGGGCAGACGGAGCTGCCCGGTCTACCGAAACATGGATGATGCCCTGTCCCTACCACGTCTGTGGGCGGCCGAAGAAGATTC
>SLFF01000502.1 GCA_007124395.1 Thermomicrobiaceae bacterium
ATCAGCAACACGCCGTGCTTGTCGCAGATCTCCCGGAGACGCTGCCAGTACTTCGGCGACGGGATGTGAACGCCGTTTGCGGTGGAAACTGGCTCACCGATCACCGCGGCCACCGTATCTGATCCCTGCGCCAGGATCTCCTGCTCGATGTAGTTGGTGCACATGATGTCGCCTTCTTCACCCTCGAGGTTGAAATCGTTGCGGTAATGGTTGGGCGATGGCACGTGGTGAACGCCATACATGAACGGACCGAAATACTCTTCCTTGCGGTCGCCGGTGAGGCTCATGGCCCCGAAGGTCGCGCCGTGGTAGCTGCCGCGTCTGGCGATCACCTTGTATCGCCGCGGGAAGCCGCGCATCGCCTGAATCTGTTTGGCGATCTTCAGTGCGCTCTCCACTGCCTCTGAACCACCGGAACAGAAGAAGATCCGGTTGAGATCACCCGGGGTAATCTCTGCCAGCACGTTGGCGAGCTGAACTGCAGGAACGGTGGTGTATGCGGCACTGGAGACGTAGGCGAGCTTGCTGGCCTGTTCGGCCATCGCTTCACCGATCTCCTTGCGGCCGTGCCCGGCATTGACGACCCACAACCCGGAGATGCCGTCCAGATAGGCATTGCCGTGGATGTCGTACAGTGTGGAGCCTTCACCTCGCTCGAATACATGCAGGCCACCTTCTTCGGCCAGACGTACCCACTCGGTGGTGTGAATCCAGACGTGGTCGAGTGCTGATTTTTCGAGGCTCTGTGGCGATTTACTGATCGTTTCGGCGAACGAGTCTCCCATGACATTACCTGCCTTTAGCTTTGAGCTGCCTGTCTTCGGTGCGCCAGGCAACCTGATCTGTTCGAACGGGTCATCATTGACAAATTTGAGTTCATCCTCAGGGCCGCAGTATAGCACCCGAACCCCCGGTTCCGCCGCGACAACCTGCGGTTGAGAGGCCTGCCAATTGGCCGATGCCGATCCCCGTGTTAGCGTGTGCTAGAGATGAATGACAGGCCAGCCTGACCCGTGGCCCAGCAGAAAGGCACCCGTATGACCAGTGACGTGTACCAGCGGCTTCAATCCGTGATCGACGAGTCCACCTATGGCGGCACGATCGGGATTGCCGCCCGGCATTTTCAGACCGGCGAGGAGATCGAGCTCAACCCGGACATGATCTTCCCTACGGCGAGCACATTCAAGACGGTTTTGTTGTATGAGCTCTATCGTCAGGTAGATCAGGGGAAGATCGATCCCACGGACCGGATCATCATTGAAGACCGCCACCGGGTTCCCGGATCCGGCGTGATTCAGGATCTCGATGCGGGAGCCTCTCTGACGATCCGGGACGTAGCAATGCTGATGATGGTGATCAGCGACAACGCCGGCACCGACATCATCTTCGATCTGCTCGGCAAAGACTCCATCCAGCAGGCGGTGCAGGATCTCGGAATGTCGAGCACGTCGATCCCGATGGGCACCTGGGGATTGCTGTGTGGGCTACAGAACCTCGATCCGGATGATCCGGAGCTCACCTATGAGAAGGTGAAAGCGCTGCTCAAGGGCAAAGATGCGCCGTGGGATGCCAACGCCTTCAAGGAGACCCCGGACAACGACATCACCACCCCATGGGACATGATCCTGCTCCACGTTGCCATCGAGAATGGTGAAGGGCTGAGCACCTCGGCCAGAGATGGTGTGCTGGATATCATGAAGCGGCAGAAACTCAGCGAGCGGATCCCGGCACATCTGCCGACGGGTGTGGTGTGCGCTCACAAGACCGGATCACTACGCGGCGTCCGCAATGATGCAGGGATCGTCTACGCGCCAGACGGGACATCCTATGCGCTGTCGATCTTTGTGAAGGGCGCGCCAGACGGGGTGGCCGGAACACGGCTGGTTGCTGATGTCTCGAAGGTGATCTACGAGCACTATGTGGGGCCGATCGCCTGATCGAGCATCCCGGCTCGTGCCGGTCGCGCAAACGCGGTGGCCCGTCAGGCAAGAAAAAAGGCAGGGAGCCTGATGCTCCCTGCCAGAGATTTCGCTTCTTTGCCCGTTCAGTACTGTTCCAGATTCAATGTCGTACGTCACGATTCGTTACCGTTTAGACGTGCCAGAGATAGATCTCTGGTCGATCATCGCTGGAGAACTCTCTACTGGTTACCCAGCGTTCTCAACGTTGTTCGTGTTGCCTTCCGGCACCGCCGCCGGATCTTCCTCAACGTCGCAGGCCGCAACACTCATCGCCATGATGGCAGCAAAACCGAGTGCGAGCAGCTTCTTCTTCAGTGTCATAGGATCCAACTCCCTTAATCTTCAGGAACTGTACTCAACTGAACGGGCGTGATGTCGAGATCGACAGTTCTCTGCCGTTACATCAACTCTCGTGCCAACAATACCATATAACAGAAATCCCGAAATATAAAACATTCCTGAATTTTGTTGTTTTGCACAATCACAACCGGTTGATGTTTCAGTCGCGATCGCTCCTGTGTACTGCTTCGCAGACAGTGTGCCATCATCGGTCAACCGCGTCAGATTCGGGTCTTCCGTGCGTCTGTTTTTGCCTGTGGACTCGCGGAAACATGGGGATTTGCGTAAGAGCATGTGCTGGTGATGACACAGACCTGTTTAAAATGACGAATCGGCAGCCGGGAGACCGGCTGCCGATCGATTCAGTGGCGACGTTCCGTTCACTGCGTGTTCGCTACGTTAGCTGTCGTCTTCTTCGTCGTCAAGTTCCATGTCGTCCTGGTCATCGGTCTCGATGTCGTCGGCTTCCAGGTCATCCTGATAGTCTTCGTCATCGTGTTCGTCGTCGTCGACGAGACCATCGTCCTGGCCGTTGACTTCACCGTGATCGCTGACGGAGAAGTTGACTTCCATGCCTTCTTCTCGTTCGCCGTCGATCAGAACGTAGATGACATAGTCACCTTCGTCCAGCTGGACTTCCCACTCATAGGAGTCACCAGCAGCGATCTCTTCGCTTTCCTCGACGACTTCGCCATTCTCGTCGTCCATGGTGGCGTCTTCATCGTCAGTCATGGCTGCGTCATCTTCGTCGTCCATGACAGCATCGTCTTCGTCGTCCATGACTGCGTCGTCTTCATCGTCCATCACGGCATCGTCTTCATCATCCATGACCGCGTCTTCATCGTCGGTCATCGCTGCATCATCGTCGTCCATGCCCATGGCATCTTCGACGCGCTCGATCTCGAGCGTGATGTCAGACGAGCCTTCGTTCTCGATGTGGAACAGGATGTCACCGCTGGTGAAGCTGACGTGATCGAGGTCGAGGTCTTCGTCATGGTCGTCCATGACTGCATCGTCCTGATCATCCATGACCGCGTCATCTTCGTCGTCCATGACTGCGTCGTCTTCATCGTCAGTCATAGCTGCATCGTCGTCATCGGTCATGGCAGCGTCATCATCGTCGGTCATGGCAACATCGTCATCGTCAGTCATGGCGTCGTCTTCATCGTCCATGACCGCGTCATCTTCGTCGTCCATGACGGCGTCGTCTTCGTCATCCATGACGGCATCATCTTCGTCGTCAACCATGGCATCTTCGTGTTCCATGGTCAGCGAGATGGAGTCGTCATGTACCACAATATTGGCTCGCTCCTGGTCTTCAGCGATGCCATCGTCAGCAGTGGTATCATCGTCTTCAGTAACGGGCGCCGCGTCGTCCACCTCATCATCGGTCGTCACGTCGTCCGTTGCTGTATCATCAGCCGGTTCTACGGCTGTATCGTCAACCTCTTCGGTTGTGTCCGTGTCGTCAACGGCGGGGATATCATCCACCGCATCGTCATCTGATCCACATGCGGCCACAATAAGGGCGAGCGTAAGCGCAAACCCCAACAGGGCCAACTTGTGTACTCTCATTCGTCCTCCTTTGGACTCTAAAAGAAACGCGTGAACGGAATCGCGTTTCATACGTGCCACAGTCACTCCTAGATCAAGACACGTGCCACAAGCTTGCTGGATTCCGCTATTCATATTGCAGTCATGTGTCCATATGGGGAAAATCCATTCTCGTGAATTCTGAGAATGGTGATTCGGCAGCGATTTCGCTGTCCGGGCTATTCGGTGATTCCGGACGATTCACCGTCATCTTCACCGGGTTCTGAAGTTTCCGGCGGGTCGTCAGAATCTGGAGGACTCACGAGCGTTCCTTCGACTGCCTGGACGCCGAGAAGTCCCTGGAGGACATCGAAGCGCTCGGCCCACACTCCCGGCTGATGTTCGAACCGGGCACGCTCGAAGTATTGAACCGTAAAGCCGTTTTCGGTGAACTCCTGGCTTAGTGGATAACCGAAGACCGGTAGCCCACCAAATGCATTCCAGTAATCGAGAAACTGATCACACAGATGCTGTCCAGTCGCTGCAAAGTAGACGCAGTCATCTCCTGGTTGTGGCGTTGAATCGCTTGATTGGAACTGAGGCTCGCCTCGCCGCTCCGTGACCATTTCCCGGCCAAGATGGCCGAGGAGCACGTCATACTTCTCTGGCCACACCCCGGGATGCCACTCGAAGCGTGATCGCTCCATAAACTGCACCGTTGCTCCGTTGCCACCCGGTTCTTCGGCAGTAATCGGGTAGCCGAAGATCGCCAGACCGCCGTAGCGTTCCCAGTACTGTTTGAATTGCCCGCAGAGAAACTGGCCGGTTGGTGCGAAGAACCGGCACCCATCTCGATCGGCGAAGACCGGCACCATCGCCTCGGTGACCTCGTACTGCGGCCACTCCGTGCCCCGGCCGAGAGTGAAGATCGCCACGCCACCAACCCGGTCTGCTGGAAGCGTGTCGATATAGTCCAGAATGCGCCGCGCTTTCTCCGCTTTGTCCATCGGCGGATGGTTGATGCCGATTTCGGTGAGCCAGAGCGATGCATCAGTCTCATCAAGCACATAATCGACGATCTCGTGCCAGCCGTGATACTCATCGACCAGCGAGAAGTGCCCCAGCATATTGGTTCCAACGCCGTCGTAGAGATCCAGCACCCAGCCGTCCTGCATCAGATCGATTGCGGACGACGGCACCATCGGCAGGCCGGCGATCCAGTGGAGGTTTGGCTGATCCACTGCCGGCTTTACCTCGGTGATGACCTCGAAAAGATTGTTATTGTAGGCACTGATCGGCCCCGGGCATCGCTCCGGTTCGTTGCCAACCTGCACGACAAAATCGATCTCTGGCCAGTCCTGGATCACATCGAGGAACCCGCGGCCTTCCAGATGGGCACGTGTAGTTGATGCATCCGACTGGCAATCCTCGGTCTTGAGCATGACTGTCTGGGCGCCATCTTCGATCAGATCTACGACATGCTCCGCAGTGGTACCGAATCCGGGTGGAAGATGAACTTTGACGAGGTCGAACTCGCTTCCCCGGATGATCGGCCGCTGGTAATCATCCCAGCTACCCAGCTGTGGCGAGATCACGACCGGTCCCAGTGGCGGTCGATCTGCAGCAGGAGAAGCGTTCGAGGCGGTACCGAAAACACCACCAATAACCACCAGGGTAACCACCCAGAGCGCCAGCCAACGCGTGCGATGTGCTGTCATTGTTCTGCCCGTCCCGTTTCGGTATTCCCCTGATCCGGTGATGAAGACGCAAGCATGACTGAAGGTAGAACGGTTCAGGCTAATGGTCGGTTGTCTTGATGCAATGTTACTGCACCAGAAGCCAGGAATCAGGGTGCTATAATCGCCTGCGCGCTGCCCGCTAGGGCAGATTCAGGGGGTCTGGTGAGTCAGGGTAGAGAAACACTCTCTCAGTGGCAGATTGCACCGTTTCATCTTGGTGCAGCGATCGGCCCGATGGGTGGTGGCGCGCTTCCGATTATCTTCGCCATTCTGATGGGCGCGTTCGATGTCGATCGGGCAACCCTTTCGCTGGCACTCCCCGCCTATATGTTCCCCTACGCCGCCGTTCAACTTATATCCGGAAGCATCTCCGATCTGACATCGCGGCGGTCATCGATTCTGCTGGGCTTCTCTGCCTATGGCGCCTGTACCATGCTCGCCGGGTTGTCCTGGAGCTTCGAGGTGTTCATTCTGGCGCAGGTATTACAGGGCGCCACCAACGCATTCACGACACCGCTCCTGATGGCAACGCTCGGCGATGTGATGCCCGCGGAGCGCACCGGCCGGACGATGGGCATGTTCTCTACGCTGAACATGGCTGGCGCCTCTGGTGCGCCGTTGCTGGCCGGTCTCCTGGCGGGAACGAGCTGGCGTCTGGTCTATATTGTCGTTGCGCTGATCGCCTGGTTGCTTACGCTCTGGTATTTCTTCTGGTTCCGGAAGTACGGTCATCTGGTGCCGAACCGACCGCGTGCCGCGACGTTCCGGGCCGATCTCGGACGCATCTGGCAAGCGATGGGGCTGACGCTCCTGCTGCTGGCAAGCCTGTCATTTCTGGCCAATGGAGCGCTGCGAGGCCCATCCTATCTGTTTGCGGAGTTCATGCGGGACACATGGGGCACAGGGGTGGGGTTCAGCGGGGTAGCGCTCGGCATGTATGGTATTGCCGGGCTGGTGCTAGGGCCGTTCGCCGGGCTGGCTATCGAGCGTCTCGGGATCTTCAAGGGTGCCACGATCAGTATGGGCGGGATTGCGGCGGCGCTGGTTCTCCTTGGGCTCGCTCCGGGTGAATACTCCTTCGCGGCCGGGAATTTCCTGCTCGGAGGCTTTGGGATCGCTGCCTGGGCGTCGCTGAATACACTGGTGGTGCAGGCGATGCCGACACATCGGGGAACCGCATCCTCGATTTTTGGGAGCACCAAGTTCCTCGCTCAGGCCGTTTCGCCGATCTGGTTTACCCCGCTGTATGACACCGTTGATCCGGTGATGATCTTTTACGTTGCGGCCTTTATGGCGGTGTTGCTGATCCTGCCACTCACGATGCTGCGTGGCCGGCTCGGGCCAGATATGTCAGCGCCCACTGCCTGATTCTTCCTGCTCGGATTGCGTTGAATCCTCCGGCGATTCCGGTTCCTCGTCTCCGGATCTACCCATCCGGTGCAGGTGGGGATTGGCGAAGATCCCGATCAGCGCCAGGATGTAGGTTCCCCCCACCAGGAGCAACGTCTGGATAATGCCGGTCCACTCGATCAGATACCCGGCCATGATTCGTCCGG
>SLFF01000306.1 GCA_007124395.1 Thermomicrobiaceae bacterium
GTGTTGCTGGTCGCAGCGACTGCCAGAATGCAGGCTGCGATCAATATCTGCCGTGGCATTGGACCCGCTCGTCACACGTGATGCGATCATCGTTATTGATTCATGAGAACGGGAGGGCTGAGACGCCCTCCCGTCGAGTTCACGGACACTAGCCTACCAGCTTAGCGCTGCGGGCCGACACTCGATCCATCAAACGACTCTTCGTTCACGATGTTCCGCATGAACGCGAGGTACTCGTCCTTGGTCATCGGTGGCTTGTCGCGCTCCAGGATCTCCTTTGCGCCACTGGCGTCACCATAGAGCAGGTCGATGGTGGTCATCGCCATCAGCTTGGCTGGCAGCAGATAGGCGTGCTCCTTGTTGGTAATGCGCCAGTCGCTCCCGTGTCCGGCTCCTGCGAACCCGCCGACGCTCGGGTGCAGGGTGGGCATGATCTGGGCGAGATCACCCATGTCGGTCGAGCCGGTCTTGTGGCCGGTCTCTTCCCACTGATCCTCACCGAACATCGTCAGGAAGTTATCCTTGAAGTAGTCGACCATGCCCCGGTTGTTGACTAGTGGCATGTAGCCCGGGATCGTCTCGATCTCCACCGTGGCGCCCATCGCAACGGCGCCGGCCCGAAGTGCTCGATCGACCTTGAACGAGGCATCCTCGATCGCTTCCGCGGTCTTGCCCCGGACCATCGATTCAAACCGGACATCGTTCGGAATCACGTTCACCAGGTCACCACCGCGGGTGAGGATCGGGTGAATGCGGATGGCATCGTCATCGTAATAGGTCTCTCGCTGGGCGTTGATTGCCGAGAGCGCCAGGTTGGCGGCATACAGCGAGTTGATGCCCCGCTGCGGAGCGCCACCAGCGTGGGAAGCACGTCCAACGAACTTGGCCTGCTTGCCAATGAAGCCGTTGTTCGATGCGGAAACGGTGCCCATGCCGTCGATGTTGTCGTGGCTGGCCGCGTGAACCATCATCGCCATGTCGACATCATCGAACGCACCCAGGGCGACCAGTTCGCTTTTGCCACCGAGGAACTCGAGCTTGCCTGCCTTGCGCAGCTCGTTGCGATAGTCGATCTCCACGTACTCCTCGGCGGGAACCGCCATGAAGGAGACGCGCCCAGCGAGTTCCGGGAAGGCGTTGGCGTTCATCAGGCCCATCGCGGTCCCGATCATCGCCGCGATCTGCGCGTTGTGACCGCAGCAGTGCGCTGCGCCAGTATTCGGATCGGCGTGCTCATGATCGGCGACGAGGACGGAATCCAGCTCACCCAGAACCGCCACGGTCGGCCCGGCATTACCGGTGTTGACCATGGTCTTTACTCCGGTGATGGCCAGCCCGGACTCATACTCGAGCTCGAGGAAGTCAAACACTTCCTGCACGACTTTCGACGTCTTGAACTCTTTGAAGCCGAGCTCTGGCTGATGGAAAATCGTCTCACCGATCTCGATGATGCGATCTGCATGGCGATCGATCTCTTCGCAAACGCGACGTTTCAGGTCCTCTTTGGACATTCCTCAACCTCCCACTTGTTGAATGATGCGTCTGGTTCCCCTGCGCTACGGCAGAAGACCGTCCGGCCCATTGTAAACGGGATTCGGGAATTGTCGCGCCCCTGCACGGGATTATCGATGAACAGGCTCGGGCACTGACGCTTCGGATTCTTCTCCGGCAATGGGAGCCGGCGGCGGAGTCGGTTCATCCTTCTGGTGCTGGAGCCAGCCCTGAATCAGGTGATAGATTCCTGCCGAGTTGTGAATCGGCTTCTCGGGAGCGCTCCAGTGGGACGGATGAATGATGAAGGCGCTGGTCTGATCGCCACCCAGACCGCCGTGCGAACCGACGAGGTCTTCAAAGGCGGCAACTTCGTCCGCCTGTGGGAAGTAGGTGCTATTGATCAGCAGGTCACCGATATTGCTGAACTCGTCCAGGCGGCGCAACTGGTCTCCCGCGTCCTCGCCGAACGAAGCCAGTGGATCGACACCATCAACTTGAGACGTTTGGAGATAGTTGATCCCCTGTCGACCGATCACCACCGGACCATACAGCGATGATCGCACCAGCACGAACCCGATCCCGGGATGTCCCACCAGCGTGGAGATCAATCTCGGGAAACGCACCGTCAGTTCTTCCAGCGACAATCGCCCGGGCGTATCGGTGAAGTACACGAGGCCCAGGTTTCCCGAGGTACAGACGACGACTTCCGACGTCGGATGCTCGACGGGCGTCCGAGGTGGACCAAACTCGACGTAGCCTTCGGTGGTTCGTCGCCGGAACACGCGCCTGGCGGTCCGCCCGGCGACGCTTTCGACCTGAATCGCCTGAGACAGCAATGCGTTGAGATGCGCCCAGCTCTCATCTTCAGCCGGCGGACCAACAACCTGTTCCTGCCCATCGAGGGCGCGATCTACCAGCGTCTCCAGATTGAATCCATAGCGCTGTGAGAATGTGGCGCCGGAACTCTGCCCATGATCGGAGAGCAGCACGAACTGATACGGTCGTGGGGCTCGTCGGGACGCCCGTTCCAGCGCGGCAAGCCCTTCGTCGAAGTGCTGCAACGTTCGGAGAGAGTCGGTGTGCAATGGGCCAGCATGATGGGCCACCACGTCGTAGCCAAGGAACGTGCTGTAGACGATAGGTGTTCCGCTGAGCATGTCCTCGATGAGCAGGTAGAGATTCAACTCGCGGAGGAACACATTCGTGACCGCCCGCGAGATTGGGAAGATACCGCCGCGGGTGTGCGGAAATGGAGACCGCCGCAGCCGTTCTCGCCAGCACTGACCAATCTCCCGGATCGCCTCCCAGACCATCAACACCAGCGTCCGGGAGAAACTGTACGGATTGAGGAACAGCAGATAATACCCATAGCTTCGCTGGCGCATGGCCCCCGGTTGATCGAGTAGCGAGCTCATGGTCATCGCCGAATGCGGCGCATCGCCAGAAACCAGATTCGTCAGGCTCGACCCATCATTCACCAGCAGGCCGGTTCCATCCGAAAGGCGGTCGTGAATCTCTGCCGCGGCCCACGGACGGTTTGAGATCATCCAGCGCTGATCCTTCTTCTCGTACCAGCGAAAGGCGGGGATGTTCTCATTTCGCCCGTAGAGAATCCCGGCCTGGCTCGACGATGTCTGCGATGGCAACCCGCATTCCCATGGCGTCATCTGAAATCGTTCCGACCCCAACCAGCTGGCCAGGGTAGGCATATATCCCCGTTCGAGCGCCATGTTCAGCGCCCGTTCCGAGAGGCCATCGATCTCAACGATGATCAGGCCGGGTTGATCGGTGCGCTCCTCCGGCACGGTCCGGCGAGCAAAACTGAGAATCACGTTCCGGTAGAACGACTCATCGTCATTGATCGACAACAGCCCGGTCACGAACGTATTAATCAGCGCGATGCCGAGAACGGTCCAGATCGCCGAAATCAGGTCCGCAACCTGGAGCCCGGGGAGGACAAGATCAGCCAGCAGGACGATGATCGCGTTCAAGACCAGTGAGAACAGCCCGAGGGTCAGCACCGTGAACGGCAGGGTAACGACCAGCAGGAAGGGTCGAACCAGCGCATTGAGCAACCCGATCACCGCGATGGCCCAGATTGCCCACACCCAGCTCGACAGTTCGAGCCCGGTCACCACTGGGGCAAGCATCCAGAGCGCCAGTGCATCAATCGCCCAGATGACGACGATTCTGCGTGCGAGGTGCATCGTTACGGCCGATCAGCTGATCTTGTGCGGAAACTCCAGTCGTTCTCCTGGCTTCACAACCCGCACTTCGACATCGGGAGCGTGAAGTCTGGCTGCTCGGACGAACTCGCGAGGAGGGCGTGTCAAGAAGTCTGGACGAGTCCACTTCAGCCCGATGGGACAGAGCGTACCCCAGTGAATCGGTATCGCAAATCGAGGTTGCAACATTGTCAGCGCCTGAGCAGCCCGGAGTGGGTCCATATGCCCATCTCCCAGAGATGGTCCCCATCCCCAGACCGGCAGCAGCGCCACATCGAGAGTTTGCACCAGGCTGGACATCTCATCGAAGAGGTCCGTATCTCCAGCAAAGTAAATCGTTGAACTCCCGTGAATCAGATAACCGACCGCTTCACCTTTCGGGCCGAACAGCGGGCGGCCACCATCGTGATCTGCCGGAGTTGCCTCGATAACCACCCGGTCGACGGGAATCTTCTCTCCCGGCCGCAGTTCGATCACATTGTTCAGCCCGGCCCGACGCAACACCGATGCCGAGCCCCGCGGGCCGATCACCCGGGTCGCCGGCGGTATCTTGCGCAACGATGGGAGGTCGAGGTGATCAAAGTGCATATGAGATATCAGCACCACATCAGGTGTCTCGAACTCCGCCCGATTCCGGAGCCTCATTGCCCGCCGAAGATGTGCCGTGCGCTGCCGGAGCAATGGATCGGTCAAAACCATCAACCCATCGATCTCGATCATCGTCGTAGCGTGACCGAGGTAGGACACGCGTGGTTTCAGGAGTGGGGTCAAAGTCGATTCATGCGGAAGCGTTGGAGTTGAAGGCGAAACCGGGATCATTGCTGGCAAGCTCCAAGAGTGAATGCAAGTGGCACGCGAATGTTTGTTCTTCTCCAAGTGTACTATCTCACTCTTGCCCTCACTCTGCCCGAAAAGTCAGCCGAATCCACCATCAATTGACCTGGACTGTTCCGCATCGCGAAATCCTGCTAGGATTAACTCGGCGAGATTTCGCAACGTGAACAGTCTAGTTGGACAGGTTGGTTAGTCAGAGCCATGGAGCATCAAACGGGACAATCGCCAGTTGCACCATTCCCAGGCAACGTACTTGTAGCTGGTTGTGGATTCATCGTCACCGGGGCTGGCTGGGGACTTTTCGGCTATCTGGAAGGTGATCTCGCAGCAACGTCGAGCGCAGGAGTGTTCTTCACCATGGCGGTACTGCACATTCTGACGGGCGTTTTGATCTTTTCGAGGCAGTCACTCGCAGTTTTCGCAGGATTCGGACTTGCAATCATCGGGTTCGGAATCGCTGCGATTCAACCCCAGTTCGTTCTCATGTTCACGAATGTTGTCATCATAGCGCTTCTATTCCTTGCACGGAGCGACGTTGCTCATCGGCAGGAACCAGCCTGACCCGTGCGATCTCGTTGATCGTCCCGTGGACACGGCAACGCACATCTGGTCACTTCGCTCGCCGATGAGCTATGCGATCAGGACCGGGACATCGGGTCAGCCGATTCGGTGACGAATCAGTTGAACATATAGACATCCGACCAATCACTCGGCCAAGGAATGGAAGGTGCCCCCATGACCAGACCAATTGATCAGATCGACAGGTCCATTATCGTCTGTCTTCAGGAAGATAGTCGCCGCCCAAGTGCGGAGATTGCCCGGACGCTGGGCATCGCCGAGCGGACAGTCCGCGCCCGGATCGACCGACTCGTCCAGGATGGCGTGGTTCACCTGGCAGCTATCGTCAATCCTCGAGCGATCGGCTACGAGGTCACCGCAGACGTCTTCCTCGAAGTTGAGCTTGGCAAGGTGCAGGCAGTGGCCGACGAAGTCGCTCAGGTCGAAGAAGTCTGCTACGTCGGACTGACGACCGGAGACCGTGACATCAGCCTCCAGGTCCACGCACCGAGCATCGACGCGCTGTACGATTTCGTTTCCGAACGACTCAACCGGCTCCCGGGAGTGCTGCGCAGCAAGACATTTGTTATCCCCCGCGTCAACAAGCAGTTGCCAGATTGGCGACTTCCGCGTAATCTGCCGACACGAACTACACCTTTTCGAGCAGTTGCGGCAAGCAGTTCCGGGAACGAATAGAAGCTCGCCAGCGTCGACGGCGCTGAATCCCGGACTGGTCTGTTGGCAACGGACGAGGAAACGGATTTTGCAATGGCTCAGCGCAGCGAACGACAGATGCAGCAACTCGAACTGGCCGAACAGGTCATGGGTGGCTGTCCGGGCGGGTTCAGATTGCCGCCAGACCAGGCAATCGTTGTCCAGCGCGGTCTCGGCAGCAAAGTCTGGGATATCGATGGACGAGAATTCATCGATTACCTGCTAGGCTCCGGTCCAATGCTGATCGGACATGCTCATCCGGCCGTGGTCGAGGCCGTGCAACACCAGGCAAGCCTCGGCTCCACCTTCTACACCCTCAATGAACCCGCAATCGAACTCGCCGATCGGCTGGTCACTGCGATTCCCTGCGCCGAATCCGTGAAGTATGTCAGCACCGGGACTGAAGCAACATTGCATGCGCTTCGCATCGCCCGGACCTTCACCGGCCGTCCGCTGATCCTGAAGTTCGAAGGCGGATTTCACGGTGTCCACGATTACTCGATGATGAGCAGCATGTCTCCTCGCCAGACCGAGTACCCGAAACCAATTCCGGACTCTCACGGCATCCCTGCGTCACTCGAAGCAGACGTTCTGGTATCCCGATGGAACGACATCGAGATGGCCGAGCGAATCCTCACTGAGTACAGCGGGGAAATCGCCGCAGTGATCTGTGAACCACTTCAGCGGGCGCTGATCCCAGCCCCGGGATTCATGCAGGCGCTCCGGGATCTGACACTCCGATCTGGCGCATTGCTGATCTTCGACGAGATCGTCACCGGGTTCAGGCTTGCCTACGGTGGTGCTCAGGAGAAGTACGGCGTGGTTCCAGATCTGGCGACCTATGGCAAAGCGATCGCCGGTGGATATCCACTCGCTGCGATTGGCGGCCGCAGAGAGATCATGGACGTGACCAGACCCGAGCGTCGCGGCAAAGAGCCCCTGGCGCATCTCGGGGGCACGATGAACGGCAATCCGCTCGCGGCTTCTGCCGGACTCGCAACGCTCGAGATTCTCAAACAGGACGGCGTCTACGAGCAGCTCTATCGCATCCCCGAATTGCTGAAACAGGGATTGCGTGACATTGCCGAAAAACATGGAGAGACGATTCAGATCGCTGGGGAGGGACCGGTATTCCAGATCTTCTTTACCGACGCTCAGCCAGGTGACTATCCCGCAGTGCTGCAAAGCGATCGAGCACGGGCACGGCAGTTTGGACTGAATTTGATCGATGAGGGCATCTTCCTCAACCCGGGCGAGAAGTTCTACGTCTCCCTCGCCCATGACGAAGAAGACGTCCAGAAGA
>SLFF01000364.1 GCA_007124395.1 Thermomicrobiaceae bacterium
CTGACAGGCCCGCTAGCCGGGCGGCTCTCCAGCGTCTCTCCCCAGCGATCAGCTGATAGGGCGTTGTTCCATCACTCTCGGTGACGATTACCGGCTGGATTACGCCGTGTTCTCTGATCGATTGCGAGAGCGCCTCGAGTTCGTCAGGATCCATCTCGGCCCGGGGCTGAACGGGGTTCGGCTCGATCCAGTCGAGATCGAGTTCGGCAACTCGACCAGGATCAGCTGAATCTGATCTGGATTCAATCAATGCGTCGAGACCACGTCCGAGTCCGCGCTTCTTCTGAGCCACCGGCGACACCCTGTTCTTTGAACGAGCGAACGTACTGTCCAGAGTGTAGCACGGAGCACGATGCCCCTCGGTATACTTGCAGTAAGCGACAGGCGTTCTGTCGCTTTCGTGTTTTCCAAGAAGGGACACCGTCGGTTTGGAGATTCTCGCCATAGTCATTCCGGGTATCATCCTGGCGCTCCTCCTCTCAACCTGGGCGCACTTTGCGGACGATCGCCGTTCGCTCGCAATTTCTATATACGTCGTCTTCGGTCTTGGCGCTCTGGGACTGATCGGTCTTGGTGGACTGATCGCCTTGCTGGCTGAGCAGCTGAACGCCCAACTTGAGGAAGATGTATTCGGTTTTCGTTCCGGGCTCTTCATGGTCGCTGCGGGTCTGGCTGTTGGACTGGCGCTGATCCCCCAATTCAGGCAACTGCTCGCCCGTGTAACGCCGATCAAACCGACCTCGATGCCAGACATGGTTGGGCTCGTGTTTATTCTGGTCATCCCTGTGGTGATGATCTTCACGATCGATGCAACGTTCAGTGACGCCAACGGCGAAACCGAATTCGGCACGGTCGATAACTTCGCTTTGGTCGCGCAGACAGTGCTGCTGGTTGCTATTGCCTTCTTCGCGGTCGGAGGGGCGATCAATCGGGATTTCAGTAGCGTGCGTGATCGACTCGGCCTGCACATGCCGACGATGCGGCAAGTCGTCATTTCCATTGCGCTCGTGGTCCCGTTGCTGATCATTTCTGCGATCGGCGCAGTGCTGACTGATTTCTTCCAACCGGGATTCACTGATGAGATCGACGATATCGTCGGTGAGGTCACGGCAGATCTGATCAATGTGCAGGGTGCAATTCTGATCGGTCTATCCGCCGGAATCGGTGAAGAGGTCCTCTTCCGTGGGGCCATGCAACCCACGTTCGGTATTGTGATCACGTCGCTCGTGTTCATGCTGATTCACGTTCAGTACGGCTTCAGTTTCATTCTGCTGTCGCTGTTCGCAACGTCGGTGGTTTTCGGAATTCAGCGAATCAAAATGAACACCACCTGCTGCATCATCACTCATGCAACATACAACTTCGTGGTCGTGATGTTATCGGTGGTTGCGGCGACGCAAGTCTGAGGCTGCGCCAGATCACGAACGCTGACACAGAAAACGGGCGCCATATTGGCGCCCGCTCGTGTTCTCGATCTAGTCTGGAGTCTGGACTATCCTGGATTGCCTATGACTCGTCGTCGCTGGATTCGGGCTCAACCGAAGCTGCTGGTTCTACTTCGGCTTCGGGAGAATCGGCCTCTGGTTCCGCGGTCGGCTCCGCCTCGTGGTCCGCATCGGTGTTTGAATCATCGGCATCGCCGGGTCGGTCAGATTCCTTATCAGGGTCTTCTCCCTGGTATCCGCCATTCGAGTTGGACCGAACCGGGAAGACATCCCAGGTCGAGTCGCTGTAGATGACGTAAACATTTCCACGACTGAACAACATGATTCCACTGTCGAACTGCTGGATCGCTGCGTCGACATTTTCGGTCGGGGCCGATGAAACGGAGTAGCCGATCTCCTGCTGCAGGCTGCTATTCTCGCTCCAGACCTTCCCGAAGGCTCCACCCGGCTGATAGATCCCGTCGCCCTTCTCGGTGACTGGGAAGTTGTGCTGGTCAACGTCGAACGAATTGTTGAGGATCTCGACTCGACCACCATTGACGAACACGAAAATCGAGTTCCGGTTCTGATGATACTGTCGGAACATGAATCCTCGCTGGAATTCCTGCTCGGAGGCGAGGAACGCAAACGAATCCTGCATCGGCGTGCCCAATGCACGCTCGACCGATGCGTTCGACCAGTAGACCTCACCAAACGGACCCCGGACTCCAGGTGGTTCCGGTGGCTGCGTTGGCGCTGGCGTCGATGTTGGCTCCGGTGTCGGGTCGGGCCGAGGCGTAGCGGTTGGATCCGGAACCGGGGTAGCCGTTGCGCGCGGCTGAGTCGGTTCTGGTTCAGGCTCCGCGGTTGGCTCAGCCGGGACCGCTGTTGGCTCTGAATCGCCAGCGTTATCTTGCGCCTCGCCGGAGGACCGCCCAGAGGACTGTGACGCGTCCTGCGCCGGTTCATCCTCCGGTTGCGCGTCGTCCGATGCCTCCTCCGCCTCTCCAGCATCATCAGATTCCGAATGAGATTCCGATTGGCTGTAGGAACGTTCCTCAGTGTTAGTGTTCAGGTCTTCGTCATCATCGTCACCCTGAGCAAAGGCCCATCCGGAAAAGTCATCGTTGATGCGGTCATCTGGCTCGTTGGCGGATTCCTCGCCTGGAGTTGGCGTTGATATCGCGACATCGGGCGGGCCGGTTCGGAACCTGAGCATCCAGAAGTCGCCGATCGGGTTGCCGTGTCGATCGCGGGCGTGTTCGAGGACAGTGATGCGGTAGTCGGTTTCAGGAAGAAGGAGAACGCTGTGGTCATCGGATCGCCCGATGATGAGGGTGTTGCCAGACCAGCTGGTCGGCAATCGGTCCTGCTCTGAGCTCGGCCAGATCATCAGATAGTCCTCCACCGAGTCGCGATCCATCTGCTTGGAGAACTCAATCTCGATTGGCCGGCTGATCGGCCAGTCCTGGGTCGAATCCTGTGCGGGTTGGGAATTGGCGATCACCGGGATCGAGCGCTGATCGATTCCATAGGCGAGGAACAGCACCGCAACGAGGAGTCCAACGACTGATGCAGCCATTGTCGACATTCCCCAGCGAATACCAGTCCGGCTGGCGAGTTGAAGAATGTAGGGTGGGGGTGGCTTCTCGACGGTTTCCTGGCGAATGATCTTCGCGAGATGTGGCGGCGGTGCTGGGCGTGAAAGCTCTCGGATGCCACTGCGGAGCCTGGTGTAATCCTGATTGATCTTTTGACATTCCGGACAGACAGCGAGGTGCGCCGAAAGCTGAACGAATTCTTGTTCGTCCAGTTCTCCATCAAGGGCAGCCGGAATCAACGGCTTGATGGCATCGCACTCTCTGCGGTTCATGTAGCTGATTGATCCTCCACCGCAAGGTAGATGCGGCGAAACTCTTCTCGTCCCCGGAAAAGCACCGATTTGACTGCGGAACGAGAGAGACCCATAATCTGCCCGATTTCTTCACAGGACATGCCTTCATACTCGCGGAGGATCAGGGCCATACGGTTGCGCGGGCTCATCTGGCTGATTACCTGCTGGACGGTCATTTGCGTCTCACTCCGGAGCGCATTGCTCTCGGGTTCGTCCAGTGGTCTTCCATGCAGCAAATGCTCGTGCTTGTGGGATTCCCACGGCAACCAGCGTATTCGCTGCCGGCGACGCAATACATCCAGACAGGCATTCGAAGCAATTCGATGCAGCCAGGCTGAGATGTTCAGGTCATCGTTGGTCTGTGACAATGCTTTGTAGGCGCGAATGAAACAATCCTGTGTCAGATCGTTCGCGTCTTCTGCATTGCCCATCATGCGATAGATGAAGCCATAGATCTGGCGCTCATACAGTTGAAAGATCGCTTCGAACGCTGCCTGATCGCCAGCCTTGGCTCGAGCTATCCATACTGATTCATCGACCGCAGCAACCGCGTAACTGTCCATGCAAGGACCTCCGCACAAGTAGAACGATTGCACGCGTTCCCGGTTGCATGGGATCACCACTTGCGTGAACTGATCCCGGGGATCACGCTCTTCTTAACGGAATGTTTGACATCATTACAAGCACAGCGGGGGTGAACGGCGGTAGCGACTCTATGCGACGCTTGAACGAATCTGAGACGACTCTCGCGCTTTCCCGTCTTGACGGGCAGCACGCTCCCTCCCCCCGGTTGGCTCAGTGCTACAATTCTGACAGATCCCACGGTCCGTGAAAAGGGGTCGTACGTACGAATTTGAGGGAATCCACCTGATGGCCCACCCATTTGTGACGCGTTTGTCACAAGGAGTAATGCTTTGTGACGGTGCAATGGGCACTGCGATCCATGATCGCGGCGTTCCGTTCGATGTCTGCTTCGACGAACTCAACCTTACCCAGCCCCAGATGATCGTGGAAATTCACCGCGAGTACATTGCAGCGGGCGCCGAGATCATCGAGACCAATACCTTTGGCGGAAATCGATTCCGCCTGAGTGAACACAACCTGACCGACCGGGTGCGCGATATCAATCTACGAGGGGCAAAACTGGCCCGCGAAGCGCGTGAGGTTTCCGGACAGCCAGTTTTCGTGGCTGGTTCGATTGGCCCAACTGGCCGAACGGTGGAACCGATTGGCACGGCACGTCAGGGTCCGGTTCGTGATGCGTTTCGTGAACAGGTCGAGGCGCTCCTCGAAGGTGGCGTCGATCTGCTGATGATCGAGACGATCTCCAGCCTGGATGAAATGCGTCTGGCGGTCGAAGCGGCCCGAGCTGGTTCTGATCTACCGATCGTCGCCCAGATGACGTTTGCCGATGACGGCCGGACGATAGGCGGCAATACCGTTGCTGATGTCGTTGAGATGCTCTCCAGCTTCAACGTTGACGTTATCGGCGTAAATTGCAGTGTCGGGCCGCGGCATACGGTTGATGTGCTGAAAGAGTTGACCGTCGCTGGCGGGCCGGAGATTCATTACTCCGGACAGCCGAACGCTGGTTTTCCGGCACAGGTTGGTGATCGGGTCATGTATCCGTCATCGGCCGATTACTTTGCTGGATACGCCAGGGAGGCCGTCGGGCTTGGACTTTCAATTGTCGGCGGATGTTGTGGCACAACACCACAGCATATCCGTGCAATGCGGACGGCAATTGATCAGGTCGAGCAGGAAGGCGCTTCACAGTCATCGGCCCCGGCGATCACCGTCCCGGATCGGTCGAAAGCTGCAGCAGTCTACGCCTATGAGGGTCCGACATTGCTGGCGCAGAAGCTCGGCAAAGAGTTCGTGATCAGCGTGGAAGTCGATCCTCCCAAGGGGCTAAACCCGACGAAAACGCTGGCCGGGGCACGTTTGCTCAAGGATGCCGGGGTCGAGTTCATCAACGTTGCCGATAGCCCAATGGCCCGGGTACGGATGAGCGCCCTGACACTCTGCTACCTGATCCAGCATGAGGTGGGTGTGGAAACGATCCTTCACTTCACCACCCGGGATCGCAACCTGATGGGTCTGCAGTCTGACCTGATCGGCGCACATGCCGTCGGGGTGCGAAACATCATTGCTTTGACTGGTGATCCGCCAAGCCTCGGTGACTACCCGGATGCGACTCCGGTCTACGATGTCGACTCGGTTGGTCTTGTGCGCGTGATCAAGAAGTTCAACGCCGGGACGGATTCGGCGGGGAGCTCGATTGGCCAGGAGGCGAGTTTCACCGTGGCAGTTGCCGCTGATCCAACCCGCCCGGATCTCGAAGAAGAGGCCGATCGGCTCAGCCGGAAGATCGGCAACGGCGGTGATCTGGTGATGACGCAGCCGGTGTTCGATTTCCAGACCTGGATCGACTTTCTGCAGATCTATGAACGGAAGTATGGCCCGATCCCGGTGCCGGTGCTGCTTGGCGTGTTGCCACTGCAGAGCACTCGACATGCCGAGTTCCTGCACAACGAGGTGCCAGGTATTCGCCTGACGGATACCGCGCGCGAGCGTATGCGCCTGGCTGGTAACAAGGGTCGTGTCGAAGGAGTGAAGCTCGCCCAGGAGTTGATTCTGCAGGCCCGGGAGTCTGTGCACGGAATCTACATCATGCCGTCCTTCGGCCGTTACGAGGTAGCAGCCGAGACGGCATCGATCATCACTGATCGACAGTTGGCGTCGTCGTTGTCGAATAACTCGTAACGTGCTAGAATCCACAGGTCGCGCTCATGCGCGGCTTCTTGCTGTTTGACGACTTTGATGACCGAAACGTCGGGGAGATAGAGGCAGGCGATGGTAGACACAATCCGGGAAATCGAACAGGAATTCTTGAAGGAAGATATCCCGAATTTTGGCCCCGGCGATAACGTTCGCGTTCATTATCGTGTCGTTGAGGGTACTCGGGAGCGTATTCAGCCGTATGAAGGTGTCGTGATCAGGCGTCGAGGTGGCGGCATCAACGAGAACTTCACCGTTCGCCGTATTGCCTCCCATGGCATCGGAGTTGAGCGTACCTTCCCGATCCACAGCCCGCGCATCGATCGTATCGAAGTACTGCGACATGGCCGTGTTCGACGTGCCAGACTGTACTACCTTCGTGGCCGCACCGGTCGCGCAGCTCGAATTGTCGAGCGGCGTCGTAGCGGTAGCAGCGTGATGCGCTAGCGCATTCCAGATTAGAAATTCCGACGGGCGGTGCTCAGGCACCGTCCGTTTCTGTTTAATCTCTCTGTATCTATACCTTCTGTCGGGATGCTGGTATCGTGTTGGCTATGAGCAGCGCTGGACTACCGTTCGATCGAGAACAGCGACTCTGGGACCAGGGTTTCAGCCGGGTTGCCGGCGTGGACGAGGCCGGGCGTGGCTGCCTGGCTGGTCCAGTCGTCGCCGCGGCGTGCATTCTGCCCGCCGGATGCGGCCCCCTCGAAGGCGTGCGCGATTCCAAACTGACGAAACGATCGGAACGGTCCGCGCTCGTCCAGATGATCCGCGAGCGGGCACTCTCGGTAGGAATTGCCGCCGCTTCGAGGCGTGAGGTCGATCGACTCAACATTCGCGTCGCCTCGGTTCTGGCGATGCGCAGAGCCCTCAATCGTGCAGGAATCTGGAACTACGCCCTCATCGATGGTCCGTTGCCTCTGGAGTTCGCCCAGGATCCGGCTGAGGGCATCGTTGACGGTGACGCGCTCTGTGCCTCGATCGCCTGCGC
>SLFF01000355.1 GCA_007124395.1 Thermomicrobiaceae bacterium
GGCTCAGCAAGCTCGTCGTGTGCTCGATCGACTCGTCGGCTACGAGATCAGCCCCCTGCTCTGGAAAAAGGTCAAGAGTGGCCTTTCGGCAGGTCGGGTACAGTCCGTGGCACTTCGCATGATCGTCGAACGCGAGGACGAAATCCGCGAGTTCGAGCCAGTCGAATACTGGTCACTGGACGTGGAACTGGCGCAAAAGGCCGCCCAGAATGGCAAGAGCCAGCCGAAAACGTTCACGGCTTCGCTGCATCGTGTCAACGGTGAGAAACCGGATCTCTCCAACGAGGAATCGACGATGAAGATCGTCAATGACCTCGATGACGCCGAGTATTCGGTGACGGAAGTCCGGACTCGGGAGACCCAGCGCCGCCCGTCGGCGCCGTTTATCACCAGTACGCTCCAGCAGGAGGCGTCCCGTAAATTGCGGATGGGCGCCACCCTGGCGATGCGCCGGGCCCAGGAACTGTATGAGGGAATCGACCTCGGGCCGGAAGGCACTACCGGTCTGATTACCTATATGCGGACAGACTCCACGAACATCTCCTCGGCTGCCCAGCAGCGAGCCCGTGAGGTGATCGAGCATCGACTCGGCAAGGAATTCGTGCCCGAGAAGGCGCCGGTCTACACCCGGAAGGCCAAGGGTGCCCAGGAAGCGCACGAGGCGATTCGTCCGAGCGATCCCGCCCGGACGCCGGAAGCGATGAAGCCGTTTCTGAGCCAGCCGCAGTATCGGCTCTACCGTCTGATCTGGCAGCGATTCATCGCCAGTCAGATGCGGAATGCGATCTTCGACAGTACATCGGTGGATATCCATGCTGGCAAGTCCGGCAGCGAAAAGCCGTACATGTTCCGGGCCACCGGCTCGGTCATCAAGTTCGCCGGATTCATCGAGATCTACCGTGAGGGTCGTGACGATGACGCCGAAGACGAGATGGATCGGGATGCACTTCCCCAGCTGACGAAGGACGAGATTCTGGCGCTGCAGCAGCTTCTGCCGGAACAGCATTTCACCCAGCCACCGCCCCGATTCAGCGAAGCGACGCTGGTGAAGGCGCTGGAAGAGCAGGGGATCGGGCGACCGAGTACCTATGCGCCAACGATTGGCACACTGCGCAATCGCTACTACATCACGGAAGAAGAGCGACGCCTGTTCCCAACGGAGCTGGGCGAGATCGTCAGCCGGTTGCTCATCAAGCACTTCCCGAATATCGTCGATTACGATTTCACCTCCAACATGGAGGAAGAGCTGGATGAGATTGCCACTGGCGAGCGGGAGTGGGTTCCCGTGATCCGCGAGTTCTACGCCGACTTCCATCCCTACGTGGAAGATGCCGAACTGAACATGGCCAAGGTCCAGATCAAGGACGAGCCAACTGACGAGATCTGCGACAAGTGCGGGCGTCAGATGGTGATCAAGATCGGCCGTTTCGGCAAATTCATCGCCTGCCCTGGCTTCCCGGAGTGTCGCAACTCGAAGCCGCTGCTGGTCAAGACTGGCGTCGATTGTCCCGAATGTGGCGAAGGCGACGTGGTCGAGCGACGTTCCAAGAAGGGTCGCCCGTTCTACGGATGCAACCGCTATCCGGAGTGTGAATTCATCTCCTGGAACAAGCCAATCGGGCGCAACTGTCCGGAATGCAACGACATTCTGGTCGAGGCTGGACGTCGTGGCGGAGTCAAGTGTCGGGCGTGTAACTATAAAGAGTCAGCCGAACCTGCCCGGGCCTCGTAGCCAGGCACCGAGATCGAGCTGAGTCGACCGCACAGGCACACTGTTGCCTGAGCAGGCCGGCTCGGCAATGAACCCCGAATCAGAACGCGCAGGTGTACAATGAGAAATGCCGGATACCAGCAGTCGCCGTGGCATGAATCGTCGTCGGGCTCGCCCCGCTGGCAGGCAACGACGATCATCGGTGTACTGCGGGATGGCAACGTTGCGCTGGCTGGCGATGGACAGGTTACCTTCGGTGATGTCGTCGTCAAACATGGAGCCCGGAAGATCCGCACGCTCGCAGATGGCAAAGTGCTGGCCGGGTTTGCCGGTGCGGTGGCTGATGCGCTGACGCTGTTCGAGAAGTTCGAATCACAGCTCAGCAGCTCTGATGGCGATCTCCGCCGGGCGGCAATCGATCTGGCAAAAGAGTGGCGAACCGATCGCTACCTGCGGCGTCTGGAAGCCCAGCTTCTCGTTGCAGACCCTGAGCAGTTGCTACTGCTCTCGGGTGAAGGCGATGTGATTGCCCCTGATGACGGAATCGCGGCGATCGGCTCCGGAGCGCCGTATGCAACGGCCGCAGCCAGAGCACTGCTTCAGTACTCGGACAAGGACGCCCGTGAGATCGCCGAGGCCGCAATGCGTGTCACGGCTGATCTCTGTATCTATACCAACGACCGAATTATCGTAGAAACCGCAACACAAGCTGATGAGCAAGACCCAGACAACGCCCCAACAGACACATGATGACCTTCTGGTCAGTGATAGCCCCGGAAACTGGACTCCACGACGCACCTCTGATGAGCTCAGCCGTTTCGTGGTGGCTCAGGACGATGCCAGGCGCGCGGTAGCCGTTGCGATTCGCAACCGCTGGCGTCGCCAGCAGCTCGCCGAAGAGTTCCGGGACGAAGTTCTCCCCAAGAATATTATGATGATCGGGCCGACCGGGGTCGGAAAGACAGAGATTGCCCGGCGGGTCGCCAAGTTCATCGATGCTCCGTTCCTGAAAGCCGAAGCCTCGAACTTTACCGAGGTTGGCTATGTCGGACGCGATGTCGACTCGATGATCCGCGATCTCGTCGATGCCGCGATCAGCAAGATCCATCAGGAGCGGCTGGAGAACGTTCAGGAAGAGGCCGAGATCTCGGCCAATCAACGCCTGGCGGAAATTCTCGTTGAACAGCGTGAGCGTGACCGGAGAGCTGCCGAGCAGGGGCCACCCAGCGAAGATGAGGATGATCAGCTGCTTGAGGATCCCGAAGAACAGCGCAAGCGTGAGGCGAACGCCAGGCGCCGGCAGACTCGCCAGCGTAACCGGCTTCTCGGGATGCTTCAGAAGAACGAGATCGACGATGAAGTGATCGATCTCGACTCCGACATCGAGATGGAGGCACTGGGCCCGCAGATGGGGAGCTTCGGCAGCGGAAATGACGATGACCTGCAGGAGGCCCTGAACGATCTCGTTGATGGGTTCATGCACCGTCGCCGCTCACGCAGGGTCAAGATTCGCGAGGCCCGGAGCATCCTGACGCAGCAGGAAGCGCACCGGATGATCGATTTCGATGCCATCACGGAGACGGCAATCGAACGGGCCGAGCAGACCGGGATCATCTTCATCGATGAAATCGACAAGACGATCAGCAAGAGTGGTGATTATGGCCCGGACGTCTCCGGCGAAGGCGTGCAGCGGGATCTGCTGCCGATCGTCGAGGGCTGCGTGGTCATGACGCGCTATGGCCCGGTCCGGACCGATCACATGCTGTTCATTGCGGCCGGTGCGTTCCACAACTCCAAGCCATCGGATCTCATTCCTGAGCTGCAGGGACGCTTCCCGGTTCGGGTAGAGCTGCAAAGCCTCGGCGCCGATGAGCTGTACCGAATTCTCACTGAGCCGGAGAATGCACTCCCCCGGCAGTATCGTGAATTACTGGCCACTGAAGACGTCACACTGGAGTTCACCGAGGATGGCCTGCGAGAGATCGCACAGGCGTCGGCACTGTTGAACGAGCGAACCGAGAATATCGGCGCCCGGCGACTGCATACGCTGATGGAGCGGGTGCTGGAAGCGCTCTCCTTCGAGGCACCAGAGCGAGCCGGTGAGAC
Source organism: Thermomicrobiaceae bacterium (assembly GCA_007124395.1). Taxonomy (GTDB): domain Bacteria; phylum Chloroflexota; class Chloroflexia; order Thermomicrobiales; family Thermomicrobiaceae; genus SLMJ01. The sequence continues at coordinate 3,818 of SLFF01000355.1, forward strand.
GATCCGGATCGATGCGGACTTTGTTCGTGAACGTATGAGTGATATTGTGCTGGAGGAAGACGTGAGCAAGTTCATACTCTAGCCAGTGAGCTCGCCAGTCGATCTGCGTGCTGCGCTCCTTGGTCGACGGTGACGTGATGGTTTCTGAATCGGGAAGGGAAGCTGATGGCGGACGTCGCATTCGCGGTGGATCTTGGCGGAACGAATATCCGTGGCGGAATCGTGGATCAGACCGGCGAGATCAGTCATCACCGAAGTGTGCGCACTGCGGTACGAGGCGGCGTCTATGCCATTATCGATCAGATCGTCACGCTGGCAGATGAGGTGTTCGAAGAGTTCGGCAGTCGTGATATTGCCGGGATCGGGGTGGTTGCTCCGGGGCCACTGGAGCCAAAGGCTGGCATTGTCCGATTTGCTCCCAATCTGCCCGGCTGGGAGAACGTGCCGCTGACTCGCCTGCTCGAAGAGCGACTTCAAATGCCGGTTGTGCTGGGCAACGATGGCAACTGCGCGGCGCTGGGTGAGTCGATGTTCGGTGCCGGGAAGAACGTCGACAATCTGATCTATCTGGCGCTTGGCACCGGCCTCGGCGCCGGGATCATCCATCAGGGACATTTAATCGAGGGTATTGCCGGGCTGGGTGGCGAGGTCGGGCACATCTCGATCGACTCCAACGGTTCGCGGTGTACCTGTGGTGGGATCGGCTGCATGGAAGCCTATATCGGAGGCTGGGCGATTGCCCGGCACGGTGAGATGGCGGTTCACTCCGAGCGATCCACGCTGATTCGGGAGATCGCTGGCGAGGAGCGAATCTCGGCGGAGATCGTTGCAAAGGCAGCGAAACAGGGAGACCCTGCGGCCATTGATATCTTCGCCCGGGCTGGTCGAGCGCTGGCGGTCGGGATCGGTGGACTGGTGAACGTCTTCAATCCGGAACTGATCGTGGTTGGTGGCGGGCTGGCCCGCGCCGGTGACCTGATTATGGAGCCGTTCCGCTCGGGGCTGGCGCATTACACGATGGTGCCGATTCATAGACACGTGGCCATCGTTCCATCAGCGCTGGAGACGCATACCGGAGTTTACGGAGCCGCAGCTAACGTGTTCTATCAACGACCCGACCAGTTGACCAGTATCTGATCTCGCCGTTTACAGGTACGGAGCGCAGATTCTTGGGGAGTTCGAGCCGTTCGGCACCCGGTGCCAACCAGAAATCCATGCGTTACCGACTCACCAGCCGTCGCGCGTTGCTGCGTCGTATTCCGATGCTCATCGCCACGGGCGGATTGCTGCAGGTCTCCGGATGCTCGCCGATCTCGTTTCAACCGAGCACCCCGCCTCCAGAAGTCGAGCCGGTTGCCACACCGGCATCGATTCCGGATCAACCCGAGCCAACCCCGATACCGACCCCGGACGAGCCTGTTGAGCCAACTCCAACTCCGACGGCGGCCGCTCCGCCTGAGCCGGTCCAGCAGGTATTGCGCCTGGCGGGGACCTTTCTCGATCCTGACTTTGTGGAGGCTTCCGAGCTTCCAGAATGCCTGTCCAACGCGATGACCCATGCCGGCCTGGTGCGGCTATCAGATACGTTGGAGATCGAGCCTGACTGGGCAATCTCCTGGGAACCGCTGACAGACCGGGAAGGCTGGCGATTTCGCATCCGGGTGAATGAAACTGGCAGTGGATCTGATTATCCGTTGACCGCAAATGATTTTGCGGCGGCCTGGCTGGAACTGCTCGAATCTGCGGCTGATGATCCGGCTCGCTCGCTTCTGATGGACATAGAAAACGCCGCGGAGTTCGTTCGTGGAGAGGTTCCAGCCAGCGACGTCGGGATCGTCGCGATAGATGACTGGACACTCGACGTTGCCCTGACCCATCAACGGGAGACATTTCCCGCGGTGGCCAGTTCTCCTCGTCTGGGAGTCTTTCGTCCTAAGTCTGTGGAAGAAACAGATGGATGCTACTGGAACGGCCGGTTCCGGGTCTCGATTTTCGACGATACCCTGGCAACGCTGATTCCGAACGAAGCGTACTGGGAGACTGACGCACCTCGTCTGGACCGGATCGAGTTCTCGGCGTACTCGCCTGGCCTGGCGCTGACCGAGTTCGGGCACGGTGAGCTGGAGATGGTTCGGCTTTCCGGATCGGATGGTACTCGTCTCCGTGAAGATGCTTCGCAGGAGCCGTTCGTGACTATGACCATGCCCCAGCGCGTGATCGGCCTGGTTCCCGATCCTGACGTTCCCCCGTTCGATGATCCTGCGGTGCGGCGTATCGTCAGTCAGGTCATCGATCGCCGACGCCTGGAGCTCATCGTCGAGGGGCGGGTTCTTCCCGCAGCGCGGATGTTCCCTGCGGGGATGTTTCCGTTACTGGACGATGCGGCAGCCGGAATCGTCGCCCGGTTCAACGTCGATGATGCCTACGAAGAGCTGGCGGAGTCGCTCTATCCCGATCCAGCCGAGTGGCCGGCGTTCGGGCTCGATATCCCCGCCGTGGAAGGCTATCTGGACCGTATAGCCCGTGACGTGGCGATTCAGTTGCGGGAGAACCTCGGCGTCCAGGTCCCCATTCGGGTGCATGATCCGGAGGAGTTTCGAGAGCAGTTTGCCCAGCGGGAGTACCCGTTTGCCTGGCTTGACTGGACGTATCCTTATGCCGATCCCGCATCGGTCTATGCTGAGCTCATTCCCGCCTGGAGAACTGAAGGGTTTCGCGTTCCGTGGGGCCATGCCGAATATGACGAACTGCTGCTGGCTGCAGACGCAATGGATTCGCCGGAATCCCGAGCGAATGCCTGGGCTGGGTGTGAAGGGCTGTTGCAGGAGCATGGGGCGGTGATCCCGCTGGTGCATCCGGTCGATTTCTACATGGTGCAACCGTGGGTCGAGGGCCTTCCCCTGGACGGGCGTGACCGGTTGATCACCGGGGAGTCGATCGGGCTGAACCTCGGCCGGGGCGTTACGATCGCAGAGCGGCCGGATTGATACTGGACGTATTGGATGTGTCATTAGACCGTTCCGATATACTATGCTCTCGGACATGCGCGGCGACTTCCACAACGGCGTGACCGGACCCGCGTGCCTGATCTGATGAAAATTGTGAGCGCAGCTCAGCAGCGAGGAGGACAGCAAATGGCAAATCCGGCGTACCTGTGGTGGAACGGCAAGCAGATGCCGTGGGAAGATGCCACGATCCATGTGACCGATATCGGCTGGTCGACGGTCGGCGCGATCTTCGAAGGAATTCGTGCCTACTGGA
>SLFF01000253.1 GCA_007124395.1 Thermomicrobiaceae bacterium
AGGCTAAAGGCCAGAGACGTTCCCTGGCCTGACCCGATCTGTGGACTTGTGCTGAGAATAGGCCTGCGCTAGACCCCGAGTGCGTCCTTTATGCGGTCCAGGAAGCCGCGGCGATGCGTCTCACGCAGGTCTGGCTCGTTGAGCGATTCCGCCAGCTCTTCGAAGAGCTCTCGCTGGCGACTGGTCAGCTCGGTCGGCATCACCACCCGCATGGTTACGATCTGATCGCCCCGCACCCCGGTCCGGACATCGGGCACGCCCTTGCCCCGCAACCGAAACTGCTGACCTGGCTGGGTACCGGCCGGCACATCCATCATCACCGTGCCATCCACGGTGGGCACTTCGATCTCGGTGCCGAGGATCGCCTGGGCAATGTTGGCGGGCACATCGAGCAGAATGTTCTGCCCGTCCCGCTTGAAGAACTCGTGCGGCCGAACCCGGATCCGGACGAAAAGGTTGCCCGGCACACCGTTCGGCATCTGCTCGCCCTGGCCGCTGAGGCGCAGGGTCGATTCGCCATCGATCCCGGCCGGGACCGAGACCACCAGCGAGCGGTTCTTCCGCATTCGCCCGGTGCCCTGACAGGTGAAGCATGGATTGGAGATGACCGTGCCCTGACCGCTACACCGGTTGCATGGAGCGGCTGTCATGAACTGACCGAGGAGCGTCTGCTGCACACGGCGGGTCTCACCAGCGCCGTTACATTCCGGGCAGGTAGCTGGCTCGGAGCCATCACGCGCACCACTGCCGCCGCAGTCGTCGCATTCTTCCAGTCGCTGGATCTCGATCTCCCGGTCGACCCCGAAGACCGCTTCCTCGAAATCAATCTCCATTGAGGTCTCAAGATCGGCCCCACGGCTCGGTGCCCGTCGACCACGTCCACGGGAGGATCCACCGAAGAATGTTTCGAAGATATCCCCGAACGGTGAGCCGCCTCCACCGAATCCAAACGGATCCTGCGCGCGACCACCACCGTTGGACTGGCCGTTGACGCCAGCATGACCGAAGCGATCATAAACCTGGCGCTGTTCATCATCGCCCAGCACCTCGTAGGCCTCGTTTATCTCCTTGAAGCGATCTTCCGCATCATCTGCTTTGTTGATGTCCGGATGAAACTCCCGGGCCAGTCTCCGGTAGCTCTTTCGGATCTCATCTTTGGATGCGCTCCGGGAAACCCCGAGAACCTCGTAATAATCGCGTTGCTTAGCCATGGATATCTCGCTCGCCCGTCTCTGCTCGTTCGCGGATCAATCATCCCACCGGCTGACCATATCACGTCATCGCGATATGGCCCAAGACAGCGGTTTGTTCAGCCTTCGAGTATAACATGAGATAGCAGCAAGGTTGATACAGGTCGTTCAGGGTCGCAGGTTGCTGACTCACTCAGGCGACACAGAAAACCGGCCCCGCATACTGCAGGGCCGGTGAGCATTCAGCGGGAGATGAGCGGGCAGGATGCCTATGGGTAGATTCCGCGAATACGGGCGAATTCCGCTACACGCTGGATCGAGCGAGCCATCGCGGCTGTCCGCATGTGTACCTGATACTGCTGCGAGACGGTATAGACCGCCTCGAAGGCGTCAGCCATCACCTTGTGCAGGCGGGCATTGACTTCTTCCTCAGTCCAGATGAACGACTGCAGACCCTGGACCCACTCGAAGTAGGAAACAGTTACCCCGCCGGCGTTGGCGTAGATGTCCGGCAGAAGGAGGACCCCTTTGTCGTGCAGGATCCGGTCAGCCTCCGGGGTCGTTGGTCCGTTGGCTGCCTCGGCAATGAGTTTTGCCTTGATCCGGGACGCATTATCGCGGGTAATCTGGCCTTCGAGCGCGGCCGGAACCAGCACATCGCACTCGAGCTCCAGCAGATCCGCATTAGTTACCGGCTCACCACCGGCGAAGCTGGCAACGGTGTCGTTGTGGCGTTTGTGCTCTTCGACTTTGTGGATGTCCAGCCCGTTCGGGTTGAAGGTTCCGCCGCGGGAGTCGCTAACTGCAACCACGGTGCAGCCTTCTTCGTGCATGATCCGGGCGACGGTGGCGCCAGCATTCCCGAAACCCTGCACGGCCACACGCAGATTGTGGAAATCCATGCCGTACTTCTTCGATGCCTCGGCGATCGCGTAGACACAGCCACGGCCGGTGGCTTCGAATCGCCCGGCCGAACCACCCAGCAGGATCGGCTTGCCGGTGACCACTGCGGGGTCGACGACGCCTCCCTGGTGCATCCCGTAGGTATCCATGATCCAGGCCATCACCTGCGGATTGGTGTTGACGTCAGGGGCAGGAATATCGCTGTGCGGGCCGATCATGATCGAGATCTCGGAGGTATAGCGACGGGTGAGGTTCTGCAATTCGCTCTGGGAGAGCAGTTTCGGGTTGACGCGAACGCCACCCTTGCCGCCACCATATGGAAGCCCGACAACCCCGCACTTCCACGTCATCCACATCGCCAGCGCTTTGACTTCCTCCACCGTGACGTCCGGATGATAGCGAATACCACCCTTTGATGGACCAGCACCAATGTTGTGCTGCACCCGATGTCCAGTGAAGACGTGGACCGAACCATCGTCCATCTCTACAGGGAAGTTCACGGTGAGTTCGCGCTTGCAGGAGCTGAGGATGCGGCGCATATCCTCATCGAGGCCAACGACGTCTGCGGCGATGTTGAATTGCTCTACAGCGTAGTCGAAGATATTCGGTTCCTGAGAATCACGAGCAGGACTCTCGACGACCATATTGGGTTCCCCTTCTCAGTTGCCAGCATGGTCGCCACGGGAGGGTTCGTCATCAGAACCGTCCGTAGGGCTCCAGCTGTGTCACGGGTTATCGGCGGGCCGATTCATCCCGGAACGAAAAACTGGAGGTTCGCGATTGCTCACGAACCTCCAGCTCTCTACGACGTTACGCGCTCGGCAAGCGTTTGTTCCAGCAATGACCTGGCTACGCCTGGATTCGCCGTACCGCGCATCTGCTTCATAACCTGTCCGATCAGGAAGCCGATCGCCGCTTTCTTTCCGTTCTGATAATCGGTTACCGCATCCGGGTGCTCGTCCACCACGCTACGCACCACTGCCAACAACTGAGCTTCATCGCTCACCTGTGCCAGGCCCCGTTCTTCGACAATCTCCCGGGGACTCTTCCCGGTTTCATGAACGGCAACCAGCACTTCTTTTGCTGTTCGATTGTTGATCGTATCTTCGCCAACCAGTTCGATCAGCTCACGGATCTGTTCCGGGCTGATATTGACGTCGTCGAGCTCCAGCCCGGAGTCACGCATGAGCGCGAAAATCTCACCTGTGATCCAGTTCGATGCCTCACGAGCCCGGTCTGCATCGCCATCGACCGTCACTTCGAAGAAGTCCGCAACTTCACGCTCCACGGTCAGCAACTCAGCTTCCCGCTCGTTCAGTCCGTACTGTTCGATGAACCGGTCCCGGCGCGCCGTTGGCAGTTCCGCCATGCGGCTCTGAATTCCGTCCACCTCTGCGCGGTCAAGCACCAGCGGCGGGAGATCAGGTTCCGGGAAGTAGCGGTAGTCGTGCGCAAACTCCTTCGTCCGCTGCGACACCGTAATTCCCTGGTCCTCAACCCAGCCGCGCGTTTCCTGCACCAGTGCCTCTCCGTCGCGCAATGCTTTGCGCTGGCGTTCAACCTCGAACGCAAGCGCCCGCTCGACGGACCGGAAACTATTCATGTTCTTGATCTCGACTTTTGGCCCGATCACTGATCCATCAAGGGTGCGCTGAGAGACGTTCGCATCACAGCGGAACGCGCCCTCTTCCATATTGGCGGTCGAAACGCCGATATAGCGGAGGATCTGTCGCAACGCCATCAGATAGGCGCGCGCTTCTTCGGGAGAACGCATATCCGGCTCACTGACGATCTCCATCAGCGGAACACCGGAGCGATTGACATCGACCAGACTGTAGGTCTCACCATTCGCAGTCCGATGAACCAGCCGGGCGGTATCCTCTTCGAGATGCACCCGCGTGATGCCGATGTCCTTGCGCTTCCCGTCGATCACCAGCGGCAGTACCCCTCCGCCACACAGCGGGAGATCGTACTGCGAGATCTGGTAGCCCTTCATCAGGTCGGGATAGATGTAGTTCTTGCGGTCGAATTTGCTGTACTCGGGGATGGAGCACGTAAGGGCCAGGCCAGTCATGATCGTCGCCTGAACGGCGCCATGATTGATCACTGGAAGCGCTCCTGGCAGTCCCAGACAGACCGGGCAGACGTGCGTGTTCGGATCGGCTGATGCGTACCCGGCAGAACATCGACAGAACATCTTCGATTCTGTCAGGAGCTGCGCGTGGACCTCGAGGCCGATGATCGTTTCGAACTGCACTATGTTCCCCCGTCAACTATCTGCGAACGCCCCACAGAGTGCCGGGATTATAGCACGGTCGAGCTCGATTTCGTGACCGATGAACGGGCGTTTCGCACTGCGAAAGGTGTCGCAAGTCAGCGACCACTAGCGGGTCATTTGCATATACGGCAACGGGTCTTCCGGCACGCCGTTGACGCGCACCTCGTAGTGAACGTGGGGGCCAGTCGACCGGCCGGTGGAGCCAACTTCAGCGATAACGTCTCCGGCGTTGACACGTTGCCCCGGCGAGACCAGCAAACGGGAGTTGTGCCCGTACCAGGTGGTAACACCGCGACCATGATCGATGACCACCAGCAGACCGTAGCCGCCGTTGTCGCCCGAAACCTGGACCGTTCCGCCGCCAGTGGCGATGACCGGAGTACCGGTTCGCGCGGCGATGTCGATCCCGGTGTGCAGCTCGGTTGAGCCACCCTCACCAGAAAACGGGCTGTTCCGATAGCCATAGCGCGAGGTGATTGGCCCCTCGACCGGCCAGCCCATCGGCATGGAATCGTAGAAAGCGATGTCTGCGCTCACACTCGGACCGGATTGAATTCCAGCGGGAGGTGCTGCAGCCTGAGCTTCGGCCTCTCTTTCGGCCGCTCTCTCGGCCTCAATTTGAGCCTGCTCGATCTGGGCTATGCGAAGTTGGGCTGTGGTATTGACCTCATCCAGATCGAACACGAGCTCATCGGCCCACTGCTCGATTGCCACGATGTTCGATCGCAACGTCAGCCATGGGTCCGGATCTTCTTCGATATTGTCGGGGATTGGACCACCCGAGCCAGAATCCGTCGATGGCAACCCGAGAAGATCGCGCAATTCTCGTGCGATTTCATCTACAGTCTCTATACGCTCCGCGAGATCGCTGACCCGCGATTCCAGATCTTCCAGCGAACCCTCGCTGTGCTCCTGAGTTGCTTCGAGGGAGGAGTACGCGGCAGTCAGATCGCCTGACTGTTGCCGTGCCAGACTGCGGAGCACCGCACTGTTTCGCTGAATGGCTTCCAGCTCAGCTTGCAGTCGCTCGACTTCACTAGCGCCGTAACGCATCTCGAAATCCGGCTCCACGCCGGAGTCGAGCAGGTATTGCTGGCGATCGGAGACGGCCGAAGGTGGCGCCTCATCCCACTGCCGAATATCGAACATTTCATCGAGATCGAGAGCCAGGGGGATCTCGTCTCCGAGGGGTTCTTCCAGAGACTCTTCGATCACCGCGGTAGCGGTCGGATCAGCCTGAAACGCGGATACGTTCGCGTCGTCATCACTGGACGATCCGGTCATCAGCACCGCCGTCAGCACCGGGGCAGCGATAATTGCAAGCGCCAGAACCCCGATCAGCCAGACCGGCAATGCCACTCGACGGCTAGCAAAGGGCTGTCTTGACGCAGGCACCGGTGGCGTATGCGACTCACTGTCACGAAATTCCGGGGTAGCCTGTTGCTCGTGATGGCCGGAATGCCCAAAATCACGGGAAATCGGTTGTGGGCGGGAAGTGGCGGGTTGTGACTGCGCGTCAGCCTGACGGGAATGTTCAGCGTGCCGCGTTTTCGATGGTGTCGCGAGCGGCTTGAGAATCGGTTTGCGCTGGTTCGGGTCGCCGGAGCGATAGAGTTTCATGGCTTAACCATAATCACTGCACTGCACCCATGCCATGTACCTCAAGTACCGGTTTGTGGGTACTACTTGACGACTTTGTAACAGCCCCCGAGATTGTGAAAGAGTGCGCGAACCGTATGATAGAATCCGGGGCAGAAAGAGGCCGCCACTTCACCAGTTCATCACACCGTCGGCATCCTCTTATTCAACGCGTTAGCCCAGCACTCCGAAACGTCAATCTGACGACGTGATGGAATTCGGCGAACCGAACCGGGATAGTCGTTGCGGCGGGCGTCTTCCGTTGCATTCTAACGAGGAGGCCAGTTCACCGGGATGGTCACCACACCAGATACCAAGCTCATTACGCTCTCGATCAACGAACAGAACGTGACGGTTCCCGAGGGGACCACGATCCTTGAAGCCTGCCAGTCCGCCGGTATCGAGGTCCCGAACCTCTGCTACCAGCCACTGCTTCGGCCCTGGGGATCATGCCGTATCTGTACCGTAGAAGTGCTCGGCCGGCGAGGCGGACTCGTCGAATCGTGCGCCGCCGTCGCCAGAGACGGTATGGAAGTCAAGACGCACTCCGAGCCTGCGCTGGAGTCGCGTCAGTTCGTCCTTCAGATGTACCTGGTCGATCACGCACTCGACTGCCCCACCTGCGACAAATCCGGCGAGTGCTACCTTCAGGACAACACCTATCTGCACAACGTCCATACCAACCCGTACCAGCGCCCGAAACTGGCGCAGGAGTACGTCCATCTCAGCGATCTCATCGATTACAAGTGGGACCGCTGCATTATCTGTGCTCGCTGCACCCGAGTCTGCGATGAAGTCATCGGGGCAACGGCGATCGAAGTTCTCGGGCGCGGGCTCGAAGCCGAGATCGGTACCGCCTACGGTCAGGATCTCGCTGATACTGCCTGCACGAACTGCGGGATGTGCATCGCGGTCTGCCCGGTCGGCGCACTCACCGATCGCAAGTTCGGCATGCACCCGTGGGAACTCGACGCGACCGAGACGATCTGCGGGTTCTGCGATGTCGGCTGTACGCTGAACATCGAGCACAGCCGCGGTATCGTCCGTC
>SLFF01000013.1 GCA_007124395.1 Thermomicrobiaceae bacterium
TCATCACCGTAACCCGGACATTCGGTCCTACCCAGTGGCTGGCGCTCACGGTCAGCGCTGTGCTTGCGCTCGTGGTCGCGTATCTACTCTGGTACCGTGGACTCAGCATTCTGGAGCCAACGCAGATCGCCGTTTATGTCTACATGGTTCCGGTTTTCGGCGCGCTCGGTGCCTGGCTGTTGCTCGGTGAGCGCATCACGATTTTCGTTCTCCTTGGTGGGCTGACGATTCTTACCGGCGTTATCATCACCAACACCAGCCGGAGCGGCTCAGTAGACCGGATCCTCCGGCGCTACCGGGCTGACAAGGCATCCGGACAAACAGGAAAGGGATCTGGAACCGATGAGTGAACTGACACACTTCGACGAACACGGCCGGGCGCACATGGTCGATGTCGGAAGTAAAGAGTCGACAAAGCGACGAGCTGTCGCTCGTGGACGAATCACCATGCTGCCGGAGACATTGGCCCTGATCGAATCCGGAGAAGCCGGCAAGGGCGATGTACTCGGAGTTGCCGAAATCGCCGGAATCATGGCAGCCAAGCGCACCTCGGATCTCATCCCGCTCTGCCATCCACTGCCGCTGACGTCGGTCAAATTGACGCTGACCCCGAATTCAGCCGAGAGCGCCGTCGACATCGAAGCTGCCGTGGAGACCACCGGCAAGACCGGCGTGGAGATGGAAGCTCTCACCGCCGTCAACATCGCCGCCCTGACGATCTATGACATGGTCAAAGCAGTCGACCGCTGGATGGTGATCAGTGATATTCGTCTGGAAGAGAAGACTGGCGGAAAGTCCGGGGACTGGAAGCGAGAGGAACAGGTATCAGGGACTTGATCGTCCCTTTTCAATCGCCGTAGATGTTCGAGCGGTGGCCGATTTCCCGAACCAGAACGCTACGCTTTTGCCAAAGTGGAACGAACAGGACACGAAGTTTACGAATGTCTCCAGAAAGCGGCTCACCAATGAGCCTGTCGAGAGCATCAAGCACTCGCCGCTGTTCTGCGGGTTGCAACCGACTGAGCGACCGCTCTGCTTTTCTGGTGAATTCGTAGCTCCATTCAGACATCACGATTCAATCGGTCGCGAATTTCCTCGCGAGAGATTGTTCGACCCTCAGCCGCATCCCTCAGGTCATCGTCCAGGCCTTCATCAGCGTCATCGGCAGGTTCGTCATCGTCGTCGGCCTGTGCCAGCGCCAGCATCATTTCGAGGGTCTTGATTCGCTCATCCGGCAGGTCGTCGATAATCCGATGAAGTCGATCTCGAACCGACATCCAACGTCTCCTCACAATTCTTCAGATTTTCTGGCCTGAATACATCGTATCATCAGACCCCACACCACCTGCACCCCCTCTGGACAACTTCACGATCCTGGACGACACTGTGACCAATCAGTGACACCGATGTCAAAACATGTGGCGAAGGAGCATTCGGACCATGAAAGCTGCAGTTCTCTGGGAACGTCGAACGCCCCTGAAGATCGAAGAGATCGATCTTGCTGATCTCGAACCAGGCGACGCACGAGTGAAGATTCAGGCCAGCGGGGTCTGTCACTCTGATCTTCACCACATCAACCGGGAGACGCCGTTCAAGCCGCCGCTCATTCTCGGCCACGAAGGCGCCGGTGTGGTTGAGGCAGTCGGTCCCGGTGTAACCTCGGTCCAGCCAGGTGATCGCGTGACGATCATGTTCGGCTCGAAGTGTGGGAACTGTCACTTCTGCAATACCGGCGAAGACTATCTCTGCACCACCCCGCTTCCCGGATACCCGCGCTTCATCCGGAAAGAGGAGCGATTCACCCAACTGCTCGGCGTCGGATCATTCGCCGAGTACGTCAATGTCTCTGCCTCCAACCTGGTCAAAGTGCCGGAAGAGCTACCCATCGAGTGCGCGGCATTGCTCGCCTGTGGGGTAACCACCGGTCTTGGAGCAACCACCAGCACGGTCAACGTCAAGCCGGGCGACACCGTCGCGGTGATCGGCGTCGGCGGTGTGGGCATGAATGTCGTGCAGGGTGCGGCACTGGCCGGAGCCTCACGCGTGATCGCCGTCGATCTGGTGGAGCGCAAGCTGGAGCTGGCGCAGCAGTTCGGGGCAACCCATCTGGTCAACGCTGGCGATACCGATGCTGTGCAGGAGATCAAAAACCTGACCCACGGACGCGGTGCCGATTATGTCTTCGAGGTCATCGGACGTCCGGAGACGATCAAGCAGGCCTACGATGCTGCCCGCAACGGTGGCACGGCGGTCGTTGTCGGCCTTGGTGCGTCCGACGAAGAAGTTGGCTTCAACCTTGGCGAATTGATGCGCTCCGGCAAAGCGATTCAGGGCTGTTTCTACGGCTCGGTTCGCCCGCATGCCGATATTCCACGCTACATCGATCTTTACCTCGATGGGCGCATCAAGATCGATCAGTTGATCTCCCGCCGCTTCAAGCTGGAGCAGGTCAACGAGGCATTCGATGCGCTCAAAGCCGGAGAAGTTGCCCGCGGCGTAATCATGTACGAATAGACTCGAGCGCTGCACGAATCATCCCGATGAGGCACACGATGAGCCCGAACAACCACGAACACACGGATCAGAGGCACGAGCCCACTAGTCCGCAAGGAAAGGGCGCCGCAGCGGCCGGTGGCATGGGAATGGGTATTGCCATCGGCCTCAGTTTCGGTGTCGCGATCGGTATGGCGCTGGATAATCTGGCCATCGGGCTAGCGATCGGAATGGGATTCGGCGTTGCGTTGGGGTCCGCATTTGGCAGCGAACTCAGCGAGGACACGAACTACGAGCCAGTTGAACCTGACGACGACAGCACCGAAGAGCCAGATTCAGGTTCCACCGAAAATGATTCGTCGAAAACCTCTTGACAGACCGTCTGAAACCGACTAATATCTCTTTAACGATCCCGAGGAGTTGACCACGGATCGACGCACTGCCGAACTGATGTTCATCACGTAGGTAGTTCCGATTGGGTGTGAAGAGCCTGATCAAGCGGACGAACGGGAAACTGTTCAGCCGATTACGGAAATTCAGCTACTTGTGGCGGTACGGTGAAGACCGGTACGTTGGAAGTTAGCGAGAGTTCGTGGAAGAGTGTCGATGTCCGGAAGGCTCGTCGGGGTCGTCTTTTTATGCCCTCATTCTCCCCTGATCCCGATCAGGATTCATCTTTCAATTTCAGTACCAGATCATAAGCGTCGCTGCGGCTGATCCGGCAGGTCCGGGCCACCTCGCGAGCTACCTTACTGGTCGCCAGCCCCTGAACCAGCAACGTCCGGGCAATAGTCTCGGCCTCTCCCACTTCATCAACATCCGAGCCGGAATCGACCAGCGCCGAAATGACCACTACATACTCCCCCGGTGGAGGTGGATCACCGATCTGCGTCACCACTTCAGCTACTGATCCGCGGTAGACCGTCTCGTGCAGCTTGGTCAACTCCCGGCAAACCGCCACCGCCTGATCCGGATAGATACCGGCCAGGTCGGCCAGACTATCCACGATCCGGTGAGGCGATTCGAACACCACCACCGGGTAGCCCGTTCCCAGCACCCGGGTGAAGAACGGCACCCGATCGCGACTTCGTCGCGGCGCGTATCCGGCGAACAGAAATCCGGCATCAACTAGCCCCGAGAGTGCAACAGCCGAAGTGACGGCCGACGGCCCGGGGATCACTTCGATGTCGATTCCCGCGCTGGATACCGCACGCACTAGCTCCACACCGGGATCGGAGATGCCCGGCATCCCGGCATCGGTGATCAACGCGACATCGCCATCCGACAGAACATCGAGAATCTCCTCGATCCGCATTTCGGAAGAATCCCCGTGAAAACTGATCAACTGGGCGCGAACTTCGAAGTGCTGCAACAAGCGCCCCGAATGCCGGGTGTCTTCGGCCGCGATGAGATCGACGTTCTCCAGAATCCGGACCGCCCGATAGGTCATGTCTTCCAGATTGCCGATCGGCGTCCCGACGATGTACAGCGTTCCCATAGATCATCGCTCCAGGGTCTGTCAGAGAATTTCAAGTGTTCGACGGTGGCGGTTCGGGTGCGGGGATGAATGCTGACCGGTATAATTCCGGCCTACATGCCATTGAGTCCTTACTGCCGACAGGGACGGATCCAGACCAGAAAGTTGATGCACAGCGTATGGCGAAGGAAATGACCTCAGCCGCAACGGCTCCGGCCCAGTCGCAGTCATTGTACCGGAAGTATCGTCCCACCTCGTTCGAGCCTTCCCAGTACATCGGGCAGGAACATGTTGCCCGGACACTCCGCAACGCGATCGTGCTCGACCGTGTGGCCCATGCCTACCTGTTCTGCGGTCCAAGAGGGACCGGAAAGACCAGCACCGCCCGATTGCTCGCCAAGGCGGTCAACTGTGAAGCTGAAGATCCAGAGCAACGTCCCTGCAATCAGTGTGCATCCTGTGCCGCCGTCAACAGTGGATCAGTAGTGGACATTATCGAGATCGACGCCGCATCCAACCGTGGGGTGGACGACATTCGCGATCTGCGGGAGAAGGTGCGCTACGCGCCAACCCAGTTGAGGGTGAAGTTCTATATCATCGACGAAGCCCACCAGCTCACCCGTGATGCGTTCAACGCCTTCCTCAAAACCCTCGAAGAGCCACCGGACCATGTGAAGTTCGTGCTGGCCACCACCGAAGCAGAGAAACTGCCGGATACGGTAGCCTCCCGCTGTCAGCGGTTCGATTTCCGCCGATTTCCGGTGGAGAGCACGGTCCAGCATCTCAAGAACGTCGCCATCTCCGAGCATATCGATGCCGAAGAAGAAGCGCTCCTGCTGATCGCCCGTCATTCAACAGGCAGCCTTCGGGATGCCCTCGGGCTCCTCGATCAACTGGCGCTCTACGGCGATCAGAATGCCGAGAAGCGGGTCCTCAATGCGGAAACCGTCCGGCAAGTGCTCGGGTTGAGCCACAACGAGCGGCTGACCGGCATGGTCGAGGCCATCGCCGGAGAAGATGCCGGAGAAGGCCTTCGCCTGATTACCGAGGCGACCGACGCCGGCGAGGACATCCATCAACTCAACCGGCAGATGATCGGGTACCTTCGATTGCTCCTGCATCTCCGTGCTGGAGGAAAGCCGCCCGAGGCGGACGACATCGCCGTTGAGCTGGCGAATCGCTTCTCGCTGGATCAACTCACCGCACTGGTGCGAACATTCTCCGAGGTCGATGCAGCCAGCAACAAATCATCCTATCCGCAGTTGCCGCTGGAGCTGGCGGTTGTCCGGGCAATCGTCGGAGAACAGCGCGGGGCGAACGTGGTGGAGATGGTCCAACCTCCGGCGGCCGCACCAACAAGACCCAGTGCGCCCCCGCCGCCGCCTGCACAGGCTCCCGCTCCGCCTGAGCCGCGTAGTATCCGTGAATCGCGACCATCAGTGGAGACGAAACCGGCGCAGTCAAAACCGGCACCCGAGCCAACACCGACTCCGCCACCGCGACCGGCCGCTCCAGCACCGCCAGCTGGTCAGGGCAACGAGATGCTCGATCATCTGCAGGCAAACTGGGCGCACATTCGGCGCGACGTCAAGGCGGAGAACTCCCGCATCGCGGCGCTGCTCAGCTCGGCCGATCCTGCCAACGTCACCGACGACAAGATCATCCTGGCTGCACCCTACGAGTTCCATCGCACCAAATTGAACGAAGATAGTGTTCGCCAGGTAATCGAACGGGTGCTGGAGCAGTACCTCCATCGAGCGATGAACGTCGTCTGCATGGCACCGGAAGACGTGCCGCAGACATTCGCCGCAACAGCAGCACCGGCTCCCGCAGCGACCACTGAAGCCCCGGCATCTGCGCCTGAGCCGGATCCAGTACCAGAGCCAACGCCAGAACCTGAGCCGGAGCCAGAAGCCGCAGCACCGCAGGAAGTGGCCAGCGAGCCCGAACCGTCACCACAGGAGATAGTCGAAGATCCGGTCGAACCGGAACCAGCCGGACCAGCGGCAGCCGAACCCGAGGCGGCGGAGTCATCACCACCTGCAGAACCGGAACCTGTCGAGGAACCGGAGAGCGATGAACAGGCTGATCCCGATGCAGCGCGGCTTCAGGCTGCCCGCAATATTTTCGAGGCGAAGGAAACAAAGGAATAGGCCGGCGCTACGGCTCGCCTGATTCATCAGCGAATCGCTCGCTGACATCTCCCGATTCAGGATCTATCTGCAGCAACCGGAACCCCTCCCGTCCGGTATAGGTGCCGGGGAGCGATGTTCGTGGCTCGTCAATTGTCCGGACTAGCAACTCGTCCCCGAACCACCAGAGATCGGTAACCGGGTCACTGCTATCCAGATCGATTTCGGTTCGCAGCCCACTCTGCAGATTCTTGATCCAGAGGCCCGCAAAGGCGGGATGGTCGTCTCCGGGAACGAAGCCGGTTGCGGCCAGCCATTCGCCATCCGGCGATGGAGCGATGTCCACGATCCCGGCAACAGGGGCGATCTCGCCGGCAGACATCAGAAGCTCCTGCCGACCGGACTCGGCATCCACCATGAACAGGTCACCGCCGTTGGAGATCGTCGATCCGGACGATTTCACGAACACCACATACGGCGAACCCGGCACCCATCGAGCTCGCAGGATCCCCTGGGCGCTCTCCCCGGCGTCAGCAAGCGGTTCACGAAGATCACGAGCTGTCACTTGAACGTAGAGGCTGGATGGCTCTCTCGACATCCACGGATCCAGGTAAGCCAGAAACTGTCCATCCGATGACCACGACAGCCGGCCTGGCTGAATGGCACCAGATGGCTGGAGCAGCTGGCGTACCTCACCGTCCAGGGAGACCAGGCTCATCGCTCCGTTCTGAAACGTCACCGCCAGCGAGGATCCGGCCGGACTGATTACCACGGAATCGATCGAACCGATCTGGCGAATGTCATACTCGGTCTGAATCGAATCCAACGAGAAGATCTCCTCGGCGTCGTCGTCGAAGACACTCAACTCGATCGCCTCATCA
>SLFF01000337.1 GCA_007124395.1 Thermomicrobiaceae bacterium
GAAGATCACCCAGATTCTGAACCAGAATCCGGAAGCGCAGATTCTCGGCGGCCTGGGCGGTCAGTACTTCATCGAAGAGCTGGAGCGCGGCGCCGTCGGTACCATGACCGGGTTTGCCTTCACCGAGGCACTCATCGAGATGTATGACCTGTTCAATGCGGGCAAGCAGCAGGAAGCTCGGGATCTCTTCTACAAGTACACCCCGATCCTGCGCTATGAAGGCCAGGCGAACGTGAGTGTCTCTATCCGTAAGGAGATCCTCAAGCGCCGGGGTGCGATTAAGAACGCCGATGTTCGGTCCCCGGGTGCCAAGCTGGATGCGCCGGGCATGGAGGAACTGACCAAACTGCTCGACTACACCGTTCAGGTGACGGGCAACCCGCTCTAGCCCCAGCAGGTTTCAAAGGCAAGCGATAGCCGGGATGTGATTGCGTCCCGGCTTTCTGCTGTTAGACCAAGTTTCATTTTTACTGTCGGTAGTTGGGCAGCTCCGTCTGCCCCGGATCCACCGATGCGTTCGCCGCGTACCCGGTTGCTGTTCAGGGCCACACGGAGGTGACCGACTACCGGTCGTCAACTCCAATGAGATCTGCTTTAGGCTGCTTGAAACGTTGTGCAATCCGGGGAGCTAGCGTCCCCCGATGAAGCGGCGAAGACCTCGACGTGGCTCCTGCTTCGGAACGTCTCGGCGTCTTCGAAAGGCTTCGTTGAGGCGGTACTCGACGTCTGGCTGTCTCAGGAGCAGGTGAAATGGGCCGACCTGACTCACCTGGGATCCCTCTGATTTGGCAACCCCGCCAACCACTGCGATGTCATCGAACTCGGCAATGCTTACCGCCTCGGCAGCAAGCTGATCGAGTTCCCTTCCGAGTGTCCGGAGGAAGTCCTCGTACCCCGTGAGCATAAGTTCTGACTTCGGACGATCCCAGGGTTCCTCGTTGCGCGACTCAAATGCGCGGGCAACCATATGCGGGAAGTCAGAGTCCGGAAACTCCAGCGCTTCGGGTTCGCGAATTCCCCGACGCTGCGCTCGAACCAGAAATCCCCCGGCCACTTCTACAAGATTTGCCGTGCGGTAGTGATACTGATCGAGCTGGCGACCGATGACTCGCAGGCGGTTCTGATAGGTTGGCTGGCGCAGGTCGTCCGGCACCATCACCGCTCTTCGCTGGTAGTACGGTGCATTGTCAGGACGATCTGAGCTCTTGATGAAATTAGCCACCCGTTCAACCAGCGTCTGGGCTGAATCAGGTTCGGAACGAGGCAGGTAATCGAGAATTCCCTGACGGAACGCGGCCACGGCGACACTTTCGGTGCTCGCGCCTGATGTCATGATCACCGGTAAACGTGGCTTCCGTTGCCGCATTTGAACCAGAGCTTCCACCCCGGTCATATCCGGCAATTCATAGTCGATAATGCAGATGTCGCACTGATTGGCTGCAACCCAGAGGATCGCATCTTCACCTCGCTGGAAGTGAACGGGACGAGGCATCAATAGGCGGTCCATCATCTGTATCATGGTTCGGAAGTACGCCGGATCATCGATGAGTGCGAGTATCACAGGCCTTGGCACGTAGTTAGTCCTCCGATGCCTCGGTTGCACGTTTCATGGCAGACCAGTACAGAAGTGTATTGCCAAGAATCGCCCGGATATCGTGCATATAGCTCGGTTTGCTGATGTAACCGCTGGCGCCCAATTCATACGCTCGGGCGACGTCAGACGACAACTCAGACGACGTCAGCATTACAACAGGGATGCGCTTGAGCCGGCTATCTGCCTTGAGCTTTTCCAGTACCTGGAATCCCGAAAGCCCGGGCATATTAATATCAAGCAGAATCAGGTCAGGCAGTGAATCGCAGGTGTCCAGAACCTCGAGGACTTCCTCGGGATCCTGGAAAGCACGTGAGTGGACGGCATGTTCAGTGTCCCGGAGTGCCCGGGTGATAAGAAGGATGTGATCGGGATCATCATCTACCAGATAAACTTCCAGGACGGCTTCTTCGGGTGCGTTCATCGGATAACACCAACTTTCTGCATACCATCATAGCAAGTTTGTCGATTGCGTCAATGTCACATCACATAGTGACGAAATCAGGAGAGTGTAAACGAGATTCTGGTCCCCTCTCCTTCACCTGATTCCAGCCAGAGGCGACCGCCATGTGTGGTGACGATGCGAGAAACGATCGCAAGACCCAGTCCGGAACCATTCGGATTCAAGCGCTGCCCGCCTGGCAATCGCGAGAACATACCGACTGCGGATGATTGGTACTCTGCTGGAATACCTATCCCATTGTCCTTGACGGAGATCTTCCATCCATTGTCCTCTGTTTCACAGGAGATAACAATGTCAGGGGTCCTGTTTCTGGGCGTGTACTTGATTGCGTTGTCCAGCAAATTCATGAAAAGCTGGGACATTCTCGAGTAGTGGGCCTGCACCACGGGCAACTGATCGACAATTTCGATCTTCGCGTCTCGGGCACTCGAGGTTCCGCTCAGTTCGTCGACGATTTCGGAAACGAGTTTGTGCAGATCGACGGCATGGCGGGATCCCTTTTCGGTTCGCCCGATGCGCGAGAGTTCCAGCAACCCGGTCAGCATCGCCTGCATGCGCCGGACATTGGCATGAATCCGTTCGAGGTAAGCCCGGCCAGTGTCGTCCAGATGGGCCTCGTAGTCTGTCTGGATGATCTCGGCGATGCCCTGAATGGATATCAGCGGTGAGCGGAGATCGTGTGACACGGAGTAGATGAACGACTCCTGCTCGGCGGTTGTGTGTTCCAGTGCAGCGGTTTTCTCCTCCAGAAGATCCACGAGTTGTTGCAACGCCTCTTCGTGACGCCGGTGTTCCGAGATGTCCAGTACCGCCCCAACCATCGCTATTGGAGTGTCTTCGTGATCGCGGACGACTTCTCCCGCGCCTCGCACCATGCGAACCGAACCGTCTCGCAGGACGATGCGGAAATCTATGTCATAGGTTGAGTTCGATTTCGGAGCCGCTTCGATCGCCATGCCGAGTTGTTCCCGGTCTTCAGGGTGGACTGCGCTCATGAAGTCATCAACCGTCGGTGGATTTTGCGGATCTTCTTCCCTGTCGAGCAACCGGTACATTTCGGGTGACCAGAGGAGTTGATTGGTGCTGAGGTCCCACTCGAAACTGCCGAGGTTCGTCAGTTGCTGGGCACGTTCCAGCGCGAGCTGAGCGGCTCGCGCTTCGGTAGCGGCGTGTTTCGCCTCGGTGATGTCGCTGGCTACAACCCAGATATCCCCATCTTCATCAGCGCTATCGATCGGGATCAGTTTGATGCGCATTTCCACACGTTCACCGTCTGGCTGTATGGCGGTAAACTCTCCTTCTTCAGCCGTGACTTGCCCGTGCCGAGCCGAGTCGATCTGGTCCTGAAGAAGTTGCTGGTCTTCTTCGGCAATCAGCGATGTGATGAGTTTCCCGCGGAGCTCGTTCTCCGGATACTCCAGTATCTCGACCGTCGCCGGGTTTACCGATTCGATAACTCCATGCCTGTCGATCGAGATGACGATGTCCTGGTTGTTGTGGACGAGTGCGGTCAATCGTGCGTACTGTTTTTCAGCGGCATGCTGAAAATTTCTGAGTTCGGTGATGTCCCGATAACTCCAGAATCGGCCGAGAATCGAATTATCCTTATCCAGAACCGGAGCACTATGACGGAGCAGGACTCGGCCGTCGCGCAGGAGGAGTTCATCCTCGGCGATATCCCGCGAGTGATCATAGGTCTGGAAACCTTCGAGGAATACGCCGTCTGGATCGACCACCATCTGTGACGTGACCGCGCGTACAGCCTGAATCGATCTGCGCTCCATCACCTCTCGAGGAATGCCCCAGATGGTGGCGTAGCGCTCGTTCCAGAACAGGATCTCGCTCTCGGGAGAGACGATCACGATTCCGTCCATGGACACATGATGTTGAGCGGACAATAGCGCGGCTCGAAATACCCGGTCCCGGTTGTCGATCAGGTCTGCGGAGGTATCCCGAACCGTGCATTCGAGTATCGGTTTCGCGGACGTCCACGGAACATGGAACTGAAGAGCGACATCGGAACCATCGGTATCCACCGTGAAACTCTGCTGATCGAACCAGGGTCGTTCGCCACGATCGAGCTGGCCTATACCCAGTGAGAATGCTGGTTGCAGGTGAGATGGAAGCAGATCGATGAACGAGGTGCCGACTGGAACGTCGCGTTCGCTGCCCGGCAGCCAGTCGAAACTGCCACTGGCAGAGCGAACAATTCCCTGTGTGTCGATTGAGAACTTGCTGATAACCGATGCGTCCATGAAGTCAACCGTTCCCGGGTAACTGAACCTGACGATGTTGCAGATACTCCCTATGGTAACAGCATGGCGGGCCGAGTGTAGCGATCGCTGCCCGGCAGGAGTCGCCGTGCCCGTGTATCATCCCGGGAAACAACGCGCCGGAGGCGCCAGTCTCCATCAAGAGGAAGGAACGTCAGAACCGTGGAATCGTTCTACCGACCATCAGACGGGGTGCAGCGAATCGTCGAAAAGTCCGAGCGCCCTTCCACACGCCCCGGTCCCGAGATCATCTCGCTGGCAACCGGAGACCCGGATTTCGAGACACCCGCACACATTCGCCAGGCGCTCCACGATGCAATCGATTCCGGCTATACGCACTACATCGATGGGCGCGGCGATCCAGAGCTACGGGCAGCCATCGCAGCTGAAGCTTCCCGGTTAACCGAGAAGCCTGTGACCGACGCCGAGATCTGCATTACGCATGGCGGGGCGGGATCACTCTCTTCGGCGATTCTGGGAACGGTGAACCCCGGCGATCGAGTGTTGATTCTGGAGCCGACCTATTCATCCTATGCCGATTTGCTCTGGCTCATCGGGGCCGAGCCGGTATTTCTGAAGCAGACCGACGATTTCCACCTCGATCTCGACATCATTCGTGCCGAGGCACCGAATGCGCGCATGATCATCGTCTGTCATCCGAACAACCCGACCGGCGTGGTCTATACCCGGAGTGAGCTGGAAGAGCTGGCGGAGATCGCCCGGGAGCATGATCTGCTGGTGATGTCGGATGAGGCCTACGAAGCGCTGGTGTTCGATGGAGTCGAGTTCGCCTCCACGCTGGCGATCCCCGAGCTGCGCGAACGTCTCATCTATTGCCAGACGTTCTCCAAGCGGTTCGCAATGACTGGATGGCGTCTGGGGTACATGATCGCGCCGGCAGAGATCATCCGTCATGCTTCAACGGTTCACCGCACATTCAACGGTTCCGGGAACGCCGCCGTCCAGCGAGCGGCGCTTGCCGCGCTGACGGTTCCGTCGGATGCCCCGGAGCAGATGCGGCTGGAGTACCAGGCCCGTCGGGAGATCGTCGCCGAGCTCATGGCCGGGACACCCGGTGCCGAGATCCGTGAGCCAGACGGGTCCTTCTACTATTTCATCAAGGTCACTGCGCCGAACGCGCCGGACGATCTGGTTGCCGCCGCGCTGGAGCATGGTGTGGCGATTCGCGCCGGCACCGAATACGGCCCCAGCGGCAAGGGCTACTTCCGGATTACCTTTGCTACCGATCGTGAGCAGCTCAGCGAGGGCGTTCGGCGACTGCGCCGGATGATCGAAGCCTGGGTTTGAGCCGGTCCCAGTGCTTAATTGACATTGCAGGCCCGAAAATCTAGACTCAGCGTGTGTGAGCAATGTGAAACAGGTATTCGCGATGCGCGACGACTCTCGTTCTCGACATTCAGTGCAGTCAGTTGAACGGGCGTTCGCTGTCCTGCGGTCGTTTACCGCGGAACGGCCGGTTCAGGGTGTCTCGGAGATCGCCTCGGCGCTGGATCTCAATCGCACCACGGTTCACCGATTGCTCGCCACGCTGGAGAGTTGCGGCGCGGTTCGACGAGATCCGATCTCCCATCGCTACACCATCAGCGCTGGGGTACTGCAGTTCGCCAACGTGTTTCACCAGACGAGCAACGTCCGGGATATCGCCCATCAGGCGATGGTTCGCCTGCGGGATGAGACCGGACAGACGGCAGCCCTGCACCTGCGTGAGGGGTTCGAGCGTGTGACGATCTCGCAGGTCGAATCCAATCAGGATCTCCGGATGACCTACCGCGACCTCGGAGTTCCCCAACCGCTTCATCTGGGCGCCCCCGGCAAAGCGATTCTGGCCCATCTCGGTGAGGACGAAATCGAGGAATACCTCTCCCGCCGTCACCTGGTGGCTTTTACCGAGAATTCGATCACCAATCCCGTTGCGATCCGTGCAGAGCTGGAGAAGATCCTCCACCGCGGGATAAGCGTGAGTCGGGAAGAGCGACGTCCCGGGGTGGTCTCCGTGGCGGCGCCGGTTTTCAACGATGCTGGCCAGGTGATCGGGGCGATGAATATCTGCGGCCCGGTTCATCGTGTCAGCGAGGAGCAAATCGAGCAGATCATCCCTCTGGTTCGTGAGGCCGCCCGGGAGACCTCCCGTCGCCTCGGCTGGATCGAGAGTCCAGTTGCAGAGACGGCCGACTAGGCACCTTGCTCTCCCCCGCCCCCGTCGTCTTGACGAAACCCGCATTCTGCGCGACAAAAGGCATCGATGGATTGTTTGAGAGGAGCATCGATGTCTACATCAAATGACGAACGCATCTCACTCGATGATGCGCTGCTGGAGCGGCTCGACTGGCGACTGGTCGGCCCGCATCGTGGTGGTCGTGTGGTGGCCGTTGCCGGGCACCCGACCGAAACCGGCACCTTCTACTTTGGTGCCTGCGCTGGTGGTGTCTGGAAAACCACCGACGGGGGCAGCACCTGGGAGAACATCTCTGACGGTTTCTTCAACACCGCGGCGGTCGGCGCGCTGGCCGTTTCCCAGTCTGATCCGAATGTAATCTACGTCGGCACCGGCGAGACCTCGATCCGGGGGAACGTTTCTCACGGCGATGGTGTCTACAAGTCGACCGACGCCGGCCGGACCTGGACGCAC
>SLFF01000284.1 GCA_007124395.1 Thermomicrobiaceae bacterium
AAGGCTGGCTGACCCCGGCCGTGCCGGGAATGCCGGGTATGGCGGCCGAGGCGCATCGTCGCTGGGGCAAACTCGCCTGGGATGAGGTGCTTGCTCCGGCGATCCGGCTGGCGGAAGAAGGGTTCGAGGTCGATCACTACTTCACCTCGATGACCGCCGTCAGCTACCGGAAGCTCCAGAAGGTCGATGAAGCGCGAAAGACATTCTTCAGCGCAGATGGCGCCCCGCTGGCTCCGGCGATGGGAAGCCCGGGTGACCTGTTGAAGCAGCCGGATCTCGCCCGCACCCTGCGGTTGATCGCCCGTGATGGCGTGGATGTGATCTACCGTGGGGAGATCGGCCAGAGAATCGTCGACGACATGCAGCGACACGGTGGCCTGCTGACGATGAACGATTTGGCTGATTTCTCAGTGCAGGAGTTCGCCCCGCATCAGACGGACTACCGGGGACATCAGGTCCTGGGTCAGCTCCGGAACACCGGCTATCCGACGGTCGTCGAGGCGCTGCAGCTTCTGGAGGGCTTCGATATTCCCGGGATGGGATTCCAGTCTCCGGAAGGCTCCCACCTGATTGCCGAATCGATCCGCCATGCCTTCATCGACCGGCTTCGCTATCTCGGCGATGTCGATCTGCAACCGATTCCGTTGCAGGGTGTCGTCTCCCGGGCGTATACCGATCAGCGGCGTGGCGATATTCATCCAACCCGTGCCATGCCGAATGCCGTACCCGGTGATCCCTGGCCGTTTGATCCGGGACAGGGGCAGATGCCGGATCGCAGTGGCAACGGTGGGGACAGTCTGACGACGCACATGTCGGTCATCGATAGTGATCACAACATGGTCTCGCTTACCTCGACGCTCGGTGCGCTGTATGGCTCCGGGGTGGTGATCGAGGGAACCGGAATCGTGCTGAACAACGCCACCATGTGGTTCGATCCGGAACCGGGCGCCGTCACCACGGTTGGGCCGGGCAAACGGGTGATGTCTGCCGCCACCCCGGTGCTGGTGCTGCGAGATGGACAGCCGTTTGCATCGATCGGCTCACCGGGAGGACGCCGGGTCATCTCGGCCGTCTACCAGATTCTGGTCAACTTGATCGACTATGGAATGAGCGTCCAGCCGGCGATCTCGTCACCCCGGCTGCATAGTGAAGGTCCGCTGACCGAGATATCGTCCCGCTATCCGGCGGCGGTGATCGAGCATCTGCAGTCGATCGGCCATCAGGTAGCCGTGCGGGAAGAAACGCTCTCCAGCAGCTACTTTGCCCGTCCCAACGGCGTGATGATCGATCCGGAAACAGGTGAGCTGCGTGGTGGGGCGTTCCCGTATTCGCCGTCGACGGCGGTTGGTATCTGATTTCGGGCACAAGAAAGCGGTGTCACCGGGCGTGGGCTGCCTCAGGTGATACCGCTTCCTCGTGAGGAGGAGTAAAAATCGTCGAGATGATCGAAATTAGCTGAGACCGGAAATCAGTTCCGGCACCGTCTCTCCGTTAGCCAGGAGGAACGAAAGAAGATCATTTGAGTCTACGATCCATTCCCCGCGGTGCTGATCCTGGATTCCAGGCAGCTCACCGACGCGAACCCAGTAGTGAACCGCATCCGGATGATAATCCGTAATCCGGGCTACCTCTGCGATTGTGTATTCCTGACGCGCTGCGACTTGCATCTGATCCCCCCTGACGCGATCGTACAGATCCCTGAACTGTGTACGTACTATTCAGCGTAACAGCGCTGTGACTGCCTGGCAATAGATCAGATGTTTCAATTCAGGAGGGTGATTCCGTTGTTTATGCTGTTTTTCCCATGAGAATCACGAAAATAGAGTGTGTTGTTTCTCCAAATTGCTTCCCGGTCCTGCATTGAGTTGTGACTTTCAGGGCATTCGCCAGATCGCGATTGTCACGGAAGTGCCTGTTCGAGGCGGGAAATCTGATCGACGTCTGCGCTCAGGGGGTGAAACAGGAGCTCATCAGCACCGAGCTCTTCTATTCGTTCGATCATCCGCCGAACATCGGCTTCGCTCGTCGGAATCATCGCAGCCATTGCCTGCAGGTCGTAATCCGGTGATCCAGCGTATGCACTTCGGAGGTACTCTTCGCGTTGCGCGTCCGACTGCTCACCGAGCGCAAAGTAGATAGCCTGTACGTGTCGGGGCCTCCCTTTCCGACCCTCGTCCTGCCAGGATTTCAGGGCAATCTGGTAATGCTCGTCTGTCAGGAGTTCTTCACTAAGGACTGCACCGGCGTATCCATCAGCGAAACGGCCGATGCGTCTCAACGCCCGGGGTGCCCACCCACCGAGCAATAGCTCAGGGCCGCCCGGCTGGACAGGCATGGGACCAAGTGCTCGACCAGTCTCGCCAACCGGCTCGCCGTTCCATATCTGTCTCAACTCAGTGAGCTGCTGGTCGAACCGTTCTCCACGACCGCGCATGTCAACGCCTGAGACGGCGAAGTCATCAACCAGTTCGCCAACTCCCAGTCCAAGCGAGAGCCGTCCGCCCGACAGCACATCGATGGTGGCAGCCTGCTTTGCCAGCAACGCGGTGTTGCGGGCGGGACTGCCGATCACGAAGGTCATCAGCCGAACCCTGGTGGTTAGCGCTGCCACGGCAGCCAGTGTCGTCAACGACTCAAGACTCGGGCTGACAATCTCGTCAACAATGGCAATGGTGTCGAAGGGGCCCGCTTCAGTTCGTTTCGCCCAATCGAACAGCTGTGTTTCCGTGAGTCCCGGAACTTCCACTGGTAGCCCAACACCGAACCTCATGGGAACTCCTCCGCTCGCTGTAAACGGTATGGTGAGTCACCAGTATACGATGCCAGGGCCCAAAAGGAAATATTGTGTTGAGAAGAAGTGGGCAATAGAGCCTGACGGCTATTCCGCCGGAGCAGGCTCTCTTGCCGAGGAAACAACGAGATCAACGAACCAGCTGTGCAGGCGGCGGTCGCCGGTCAGTTCCGGGTGGAACGCGGTGGCCACCAGATTGTTCTGTCGCACGGCGATGATCTTGCCGTCGGACAGCGTGCCGAGCACTTCGACATCCGGTCCGGTGCGGGAGACGATCGGCGCCCGGATGAAGACGGTCGGCATCGGCTCATCCGAGATCGCTGGCATCTCCAGATCAGCTTCGAAGCTATCGAGCTGAGTGCCGAACGCGTTGCGCTTGACGGTGATGTCCATCAATTCCAGGAGCGGTTGATGCTGGGCACGGGTGGTCTGATCGACATCGGTTGCCAGCAGAATCATTCCGGCGCAGGTTCCCCAGACCGGTTTGCAATCGGCAGCCATCTGTGTGATCGGCTCACGAAGCTCGTACCAGTCGATCAACCGACCGATCGTGGTGCTTTCGCCACCCGGGATGATCAGCGCTTCCACCCCGTCGAGGTCCTCCGGCAGCCGAATCTCAACGGCTTCGGCACCGATTTCCCGGAGCCGGTGGACATGCTCGATAAATGCTCCCTGTAGTGCCAGAACGCCGATTTTCGGCATAGGTGAATCTCCATTTGCCCTCACCCCCGGCCCCTCTCCCAATACTGTGAGAGGGGTGGATCGAGAGCGAGGCGTGTTGCTTGACTGTCGTTGACTGGCATTCGCGACTATCGAATGCGCGAAGCCGGGCTGTTTCGGGTCGTTTTTGATTTTAACTGAACCCCCGGTAGACAGGGCAGCTCTGTCTGCCCTCGCCAGCCTGACCGGTTTGCAAGACGGAGCCACACGGAGAGCCTGCCCTGAGCGAAGCCGAACGGTTGGCCGGTCGACCGGACGTATGATTTCTCCCCTCTCCCAGTATTGGGAGAGGGGCCGGGGGTGAGGGCCTACTTACAAAACCCTCTACCAGCCGCGGGCGGCCAACAGTTCCTTCTCTTCGATCTGACCAATCTCCAGGCCGCGCATCGGCTCACCGAGGCCACGGCTGATCTCGGCCAGCTTGGCCGGGTTCTGGTAGTTGGTGGTCGCTTCCACGATCGCCTTGGCGCGGACGGCCGGATCTTCTGACTTGAAGATACCGGAGCCTACGAAGACGCCCTCGGCACCGAGCTGCATTACCAGCGCGGCATCGGCCGGGGTGGCGATACCACCAGCACAGAAGACCACCACCGGCAGCTTGCCGGTTTCGTGGATCTCACGGACCAGGTTGTACGGCGCACCCAGATCACGGGCGGCGCTCATCAGCTCTTCCTTCGGCATCGCCTGAATTTCCTTGATGCCGCCGTTGATCTGGCGCAGGTGCAGGACTGCCTCGACGATGTTGCCGGTTCCGGCTTCGCCCTTGGAGCGAATCATCGCGGCCCCTTCACCGATACGTCGCAGCGCCTCGCCCAGATCACGGGCACCACAGACGAACGGAATGTTGAAGTCTTCCTTGGCAATGTGGAAGAAGTTGTCGGCCGGCGTCAGCACTTCGCTCTCGTCGACATAGTCGACACCGAGCGCCTCGAGGATCTGCGCCTCGACGAAGTGGCCGATACGTGCCTTGGCCATGACCGGAATGGTGACCGCTTCCTTGATCTGAACGATCAGTTCCGGATCACTCATTCGGGCGACACCACCATCACGGCGGATGTCAGACGGTACGCGCTCCAGCGCCATAACGGCACAGGCGCCGGCTTCTTCGGCGATCCTGGCCTGCTCAGCGTTGACGACGTCCATAATGACGCCACCCTTGAGCATCTGTGCCAGGCCGGCTTTGGTCTTGAAGGTCGATTTCTCCATAACGTGTGTCCTTTCTCCTGTAATGTTCGTCCGACAGGCAACAGCTTCCTGCCGGGTTGAAACCAGTTTTGTGATTCAGACGATCGGGGTTACGGCCTCTCTGGCCTTCCGGTCGTCCGTTCCGCGAAGTGATCGCAATGATTCGATCGCTCCGGCCAGCCGGCGGATACCTTCGTCGATCTCCTCCGCTGCGGGCAACGTGAAATTCAGACGCAGGGTCGATTCACCCTCATCGTCAACGTGGAAGCTCTCGCCAGGCGCCACCGAGACGCCAAATCGTGCCGCTTCCGGCAGCAAATCGCGAGCCCGCAACCCGTCGGTCAGGCGTGCCCAGATATAGAACCCGCCGTGTGGCCGGTTCCACTGCAGCAGACCGGTACAGTGTCGCTGCAGAGCCTCGAGCATGAGATCGCGTCGATACGGATAGATCGACTGCAACTCCTCGACATGCTCTCGCAGGTGACCGCGATCCAGCAGTGCCCAGACCGCCCACTGTGCCAGTGGGTTGGTGTCCAGGTCAACAATCTGCTTCATCAGGGCCAGTCGCTTCAGAATCGGCTGCGGTCCAGCGATCCAGCCAATCCGGAATCCCGGAAACAGGATCTTGGAAAAGGTGCTGAGATGAATGACGATCCCGCGCTGATCCATTGCATGCAGGGTCGGCAGTGCCGGCCCCTCGTAGCGAAGCACGCTGTACGGATCATCCTCGATAATCGGAATCCGGTAGCGTTCGGCCAGATCGAGCAGGCGTCGGCGCCGATCCAGGTTCATCGTGCCACCGCTCGGGTTCTGGAAACTCGGCAGCGTGTAGATCAGCTTCGGCCGTCGCCTCGCCAGCAGATCTTCCAGCAGTCCGACCCGCATGCCGTTGCTATCGACCGGAATCGGTAGCAACCGCGCTCCGGCTGCCCGAAATACCTGCAACGCCCCGAGATAGGTCGGTGATTCGATCACCACCAGATCATCGGGATCGAGCAGCGTCCGGGCCAGCAGGTAGAGTCCCTGTTGCGAACCCGCCACCACCAGCACGTTCTCCGGATCGACTGGTTTGCCATCTCCGGCCATCCAGTCACCGAGTGAGCTCCGGAGCGGCCAGTAGCCCTCTGTGGGACAATGCTGAAGAAGCGCCTGCCCATCGGTATGCAGCGCCTCATCGAGCAAACCACGGATCAGCTCGATCGGGTAGAGTTCGGGAGATGGAATGCCGGTGGCCAGAGAAATGACATCCGGACGGGACGAGATCATCGTGGTATCCCGGAGCAACGGATCGTTCATGACCTCGGTGGTGGAGGTGAACAACTGACTCCACGGAATCTGCTGATGATTACTGGACTGGCCCGTATCCGGATCGGGATCGGCGACAACGGTTCCACGCCCGACGTGACCTTCCACCAGCCCGTCGGCCGCCAGCTCACGGTAGGCGGTGACGATGGTGGTTCGGTTGACGCCGAGCATCGCGGCCAGGCGTCGTTCAGGCGGGAGTTTGCTCCCCACGGCGAGATCGCCAGTGTGGATTCGCTCCCGGATCTGGTTGCTGATTTGCAAATAGAGCGGAAGATCGCTCTCGCGGTCGAGTTCGACCAGCATATAGCCCTCCATTGGCCCCGTCCAATTGATTCTACTTATTGTGGCCGTATGATGAAACATCCATTCCACGGCGTGCCGACCCCTCCAGTTACCACCCAATTGGCTGGTACGAACCAGTCGGAGGTGGCCCATGCCTGAGATCACACTCCGGGATCTCTGCCGGTGGGATCGCCGTATGCAGCTGGTTCCCCCTACGACACTCAGCCGGGACGCGGCGCACGACCGCGGGGTGTCATGGGTCGTCTCCGTCCGGACCTCTCCGCCATTGCTGCCACCACTGCGAGGCGATGAGCTGGTTGTGATTCCGCGCCGGGTGCTGGAACAGATCGAAGATGCCGCGATGATCACCCGCGACCAGCTTCTCAAGACGCTGGTGGAGCATGGGATATCGGCAATTCTCACCGAACCGGCTTTCAGTGAAGATCCGATCGAGCATCTGCCGATCATCACCATGCCGGCGCCGTTTCCTCAGGATGCCGAGGGCACACTGAATCGGCTTCTCACCGAACGCCGGGCTGAGCTCTACCGTCTGGGAAACGATCTCTCCCGACGGTTGTCCGAGGCTGCAATGGATCCGCGCGGGGTGGAGGGAATTCTCGACGTCGTTGCCGAGTTCTCTGGCC
>SLFF01000311.1 GCA_007124395.1 Thermomicrobiaceae bacterium
CGCTGTGGACGCAACATCTAGTGTATCAACCCCGGAATCGGGATGTCTACGCTTGCCAGAGAGTCAGATTTACCAACGATTATAGAACATATGTTCGCTATGTCAAGAGGGTGTTAAGTGCCCACTCTGTCGGATCAACGGAACGCATGTTTGCCGACAGTGTCGACAGTTTGAATGCCCGGGGACCTGGATCGGCCTGGGCAATCGCCTTCCAGACGGGGAAACCAGGCCGTGACGCCATGTTGTGACCATGCGGCACAGCCCTTAAAATCGCCGCTCATCAAGGCATTATAGCGGATCGTTGTACGTACGCAAGTACGTTCGGGTACGGGTCCACATACTGGCAGTATCGGCGCAATAGCAAGCGGGTTCAGCGACGTGAGGAAAGGTCGTGACCACATTCTTCGTCTACATCACAACGAACCGCTCCGGTGGGCTGTACATTGGGGTAACCAACGATCTTGATCGCCGAATTTCCGAGCACAAGGGCGACGAGATCACTGGGTTTACCCAGCGGTACAACCTGCACCGGCTGGTGTATGTCGAAGAGTTCTCCAGTATCCGGGAAGCGAAGGATCGTGAGAAGCAACTGAAGGGCTGGCGGCGGGAGAAGAAGATAGCGTTGATCGAGGCGGAGAACCCGGAGTGGCGGGACCTGTACTTCGAACGCCCATGATCAGCGGAGGTGCTAGCGCTTCCCTCAAGTTATTGTGAGCCTTTCTCCCCACGTTATCTTGAGCCCACCCCCCTACGCTATCTTGAGCGAAGTCGAAAGATCTCGTGCGCGGCCGGGCTCGTGGTTCGGACCCGGTTACCAGTCGAAGGGGCGAGATGCTTCGACAAGCTCAGCATGACGTCGTGGGCGCGGATTCCCCACGCTCTCTTGAGCCCTTCCCCCACGTTATCTTGAGCGGAGTCGAAAGATTTCGTGCGTGGCCGGGCTCGTGGTTCGGACCCGGTTACCAGTCGAAGGGGAGAGATGCTTCGACAGGCTCAGCATGACGTGTAGGTTACGCTAGTCCTTCCCCAACGTTATCTTGAGCGAAGTCGAAAGATCTGGTGCGCGGCCGGGCTCGTGGTTCGGACCCGGTTGCCGTGCGACGGGGAGAGATGCGTCGACAGCTCAGCATGGCGTCGATCGTTGCGGTTCACTCCGCTTCCCATGGCGGGACGAGCACGCTGGCGGAATGCTCCGTGTAGAAGCGGAAGAAATCGTCCGCTGGCATCGGGCGGGCAACATAATACCCTTGCAGGAACTTGAAGTTCAGACTCCTGATCATTGCCAGCTGTTCGACGGTTTCGACACCCTCGGCCACCACATCCAGCCCGAGATGCTCGGCCAGGTTGACGATGGTCAGCAGAATCTTACGGTTAGCTTCGATGCTACCCAGATCCTGGATGAACGTCCGATCGATCTTCAGGATGTCAAACGGTAACCGGGTCAGGTAGGCGAGCGAGGAGTAGCCGGTGCCGAAATCGTCCACGGCCAGAACTATTCCGAGCGATCGCAGCTCGTCCAGCCGATAGCGCACCAGCTCTGACCGGCTGACGGCGGTCGATTCGGTGATCTCCAGCACGAACCGGTTCGACTGGAGATCGAACTCCTGCAGCGTCGCCTGTATGGTGCTCATCAGTTCAGGATCAGTCAGCTCAGTAGCCGAGATATTCATGCCGACCTTCAACTGGAACGATACCCCGCTCACGGCATCCCACCGGATCACCTCCTGGCAGGTCTTCCGCAGAACTTCGGCACCGATCTCCCGAATGAGCCCGGATTCTTCGGCCAATGGAATGAACGTGTCCGGCGAAATCAGCCCACGGGTCGGATGCTGCCACCTTGCCAGGGCTTCGACTCCAGTGACCATGCCGGTTTCCAGGTAGACGATTGGCTGGAAGTGGACCACCAGCTCATCGCGATCGATGATCCCCCGCAGGTCGGCTTCCAGCTGAATACGATCCAGAACGCTGTCGCGGATATCTGGTCGATACACAGCAACTGGTGAACCAGTCGATTGCTTGGCGCTCAGCAGGGCGAGATCAGCGGTCTTCAATAGTTCTTCGAGGCTCGACTCTCCACTGAGGCTGGATGTTACGCCGATGCAGCAGGTAACCGGAATCGATTTCCCGCCGGTGACCGGGAGGTCATTGATCTCATGACCAAGCTGCCAGGCAATGGATTCCGCCTCCTCACACGGACGATGGGTATAGAGGATGGCAAACTCGTCTCCTCCGAGCCTCGCCACACACCTTGCGCCATTCGTGGCACGCATGATCCGCCGGGCAATCAGCTTGAGCACATGATCGCCCTCCATATGGCCGAACAGATCGTTGATCGATTTGAACCGGTTCAGATCCAGAATCAGCAGGATCAACGGAGTGTCGGACGGCAGGTCACTGGCGAACACGGAATCAAGGCAGTCCAGAAGACGTTGACGGTTTCCCAGCCCGGTCAGCGCATCATGGTGTGCCTGATAGGTGAGATATTGCTCGAGATCTTTGCGTTCGGAGACGTCACGCGTATTGATCAGCAGGCTGGCGATCTCTGTATCATCCAGCAGATTGCGCCCGGTCGATTCTACCCAGATCCAGCAGCCAGCCTTGTTTCGAATGCGGTACTCGGCAGTGATATTACCCAGCGGAGTCTGAACGAGCTGATTGAACTTCTGTTGCACTGTTGAGACATCGTCCGGATGAATCAGATCGAAGCAGGGAATCCCGAGAGTCTCGCTCACGTCATACCCGAGGATGCCCGCGATAGATGGGCTCTGGTACGTGATGACACCGAACGGATCGATCAGCGTGGTGACGTCGTAGGAGTTCTCCACCAGCGACTGAAATCGGGAGTTGGTCCGGTCAATCTCCATGCGCATATCGATCTGGCTGCTGAGCGCCTGGGCCAGGTCGGACAGGATTTCGCGTTCTTCATCGCTCCACTCACGGGTGCGGTGATCGATGACACACAGTGTGCCGATTGCATGGCCGCGCTTGGTGATGATCGGGATACCGAGGTAGGAATAGCACTGTAGCTGAACGACGACCGGGTTGTCGTTGAACAATGGGTCTCTCAGCGTATTCGGGACGTGGAGTGGCTTGCCGGATTGGACGGTGTATCGACAGATCGAGTGTTCTATCGGCACACTGCGTTTAACCTCGGTGAAGTCGATTGTCCCGGCCATGCTCTTGGTGAACTGGCGATCAGACGTGATCAGATTAACCTGAACAATCGGCACATTCAGCAAGCGCGACGCCAGCCTGGTGAGACTGTCGAACGATTCTTCCGGCTCAGAATCCAGTAACTGAGTACGTTGGAGTTCTTCGAGCCGTTCCTGCTCGCTGTGTCCCGAACTCATGACATCCTCTGCACGATGACGGCTATCTGGAGAGATCAGAAACAATGAAATACCTAACAGGCGATAGGTAAGTTTACATGCTTGGAAGACTGACGTTTAAGCTGTTTTCAGGGCGATGTCGGTCAGGCAGATCAGGCAGGTGCTGACAGTATATATCGAAAATCTCTTTGTGAGTTCGCGGATTTATCCTAGATTTTCAATAAAGGATCACAGCCCCGGCACCTCCAGTTCCTCCGGTTCATTTTCTCCGCAGCCATGCTGATAGTAGAGCCGGCGGGTGCGTTCCCGGGAGTCTGGATCGGTGATGGTATCGAGGGTGATCGTTTCCACCACTTCATACATGTTCAGGTGCGTCAGTTCGATACCGTGATCCTCCCGATAGGTTCGGCAGATGTATTCGGCCAGGATCGGGTTGACCTGCCCGCGTGATCCAGCTCTGCGCGAGCTGTTCATATAGAAGCGCTCCCGGTAGTTTCCGTACTGGAGCTGGAGTTCCCGATACGGCCGGTCGAAGGTCAGTGGTCGGTCGTTGTAGACATCGAGCATCTCTCCGTCGGCGGTTCTGGCCGGAAACACGTAGTAGCGGTCGGTCGATCTCGGGTTGGGAGCGAAGACCGTCCAGAGCGCCTGGTTGACCCGGAACATCTGTGTGCCTTCATAGATGCGCTCTTCCAGCGTGGTCGGTGCCCGTTCGATCTCCGCCCAGCGATGCAGATGCACCGTTGATGACACCACGAAAACGGCCACGATTGCCCCCAGTACCAGCGTGGTGCCGGTCAGGGAGACTACCCAGGCTGGAACCTGAACCGGTATCTTGAGCCTTGGTAGAGCGTTCGCCAGCGATTCACCTGCTCGGTGGCCGGCTGTGCGGAGCCAGTGCAGGGATCGTCCCATGGCATGGGGCGCATCGGCCAGTCTTCCCAGCGTATCCCAGACCTGACCAGGCAGGAACAGAATCACCCCGGCAATCGCCACCCAACCAAACCCGCCGATCCGCACGGTGAGCGCGAACGAAAGATGCACGATCACGAACATACTGGTGAAGATCGCTCTCAGCCAGCCCGGAAAAATCAGCAACAGTGGCGAAGCGATCAGCATCCCGAACCAGAGCGTGCCGCCGTAGCCGAGCAGGGTCGGATACTCCCGGAGATAGACCGCCAGGAAGTAGGTCATGTCGTCCAGCCCGAAGACGATCGGCGTGGCAGTGCCGTCTGTCCAGGAATCACTGAGTGTTTTCAGCATGCCGTTGACCAGATACATGTAGATCATCTGGAGGAGTATCGCCGCCGACGCGAGATTGGCGATCGAAGGCCGTCCCGGCGTTCCCCGATGCACAGCGTCGATCGACCATCGTTCACCGAGCGGCAGGAACATGGCCCAGAAGAAGATCAGGCGGAAGAGCGAATCGGCGTGGCTGGTGTTCAGTGGGTTGTGATTATCCAGCGAAATAACGAACAGAAAGGAGAGGATCGTTGCCAGACGTGTCTTGTAGCCAACGATCAGCTGGATAGCGATCAATCCGTGCAGCAGAAACAGTGCAGCAATCACCGGGGTGCTGGTGGTCAGAAAGAAGAACGAGAACGCATGATCGACGGTTCGTGCCTGGGCCAGTGATTGTGGCGCCAGACCGTCCTCCGTGTAGAACATGGAAAAGGTACTGGCCCGGGCGAGGAGATCCCCGATAATCAGCAGTCCCATCAACACCCGGAACAGCGCCAGTGTCCGGGAATCGATGCTGAAGATGTATCGAAGCCTGGCGAGAATCGATCCGATGGAGCTGACTGTCTCCTGCATGACCGTGCGTCCAGTTCTGATCTCGAAGTTGACCGATTATCAGCATGGTATCAGCCGATATGGATGTGGAGACGATCGTCTGTCCGGGGATTCTACAACCAGCCACCGGCCACGAGAGCCAGCAGCAAGACACCCAGTCCGCAACGATAGATCGTGAAGACCAGCACCGAGTTCGTCTGGAGAAATTTCAGCAGGAACGCAATGGAGATATACCCGACAATCACTGACGCAAGCGCGCCGGCGACAAACGGGATCCGCTCGTCGGCAGGCAGGCCGCGCTCGGCCAGTGCGATGCCTTCCATCAGGCCGGCTCCGGCAACAGCTGGCACACCCAGCAGGAACGAGAACCGTGCGGCGACCTCTTTTCTGAGACCAAGGATCATCCCGGCGGTGATCGTAGCGCCAGAGCGGGACGTACCCGGAATGAGCGCAATTGCCTGGGCCAGACCGATGACGATGCCGTCTCGCCAGGAAATACGCTCGAATTCCCGATGCTGGGGGAGCTTGCGCTCGACGATGAGCATCAGCAATCCAACGAGGATCAGCATGATCGCGATCACTACCAGCGCGAGACTGCCGTTTTCAGTGGTATGGAAGGCGCCTTCGATCTGGTCTCCCAGCGTCAATCCGATGATGCCAGCCGGAATCGATCCAGCCAGGATAATCAGCGCCATACGCGACATCGGGTCTGCCAGCGGTGTGCCGGCGGCGATCCCTTTCGGCAGTGCCAGCGCCATTGCGAGGATGTCTGATCGAAAGAAGAGGAGAACGGCGAGTAATGTCCCCATGTGAACGGCGACGCTGAAGGTTAGACCGGGCTCGCTCCAGCCGAACAACCAGGGTACAACGATGATATGTGCCGAGCTGCTGACTGGGAGAAATTCGGTGATGCCCTGCACGATGCCGAGAATGATCGACTCGATTGTATCCACGTCAGGTGTGTTCCTCGTCAGTGGTAAGTCGGTGGATTTCTCTCCAGGAGAGACTCTCTCGCCACCAGTAGATCAACCCCCAGATCGTGATTGGCAGGTAGAGCGCTGCATGAACCACGATTGCGAATGATAGCGCCACCTCCCGCTGAATACCAATGGCTCCAACAAGCGCCAGCAACACGCCTGCCTCGAACGGTCCGACGTACCCCGGTGACGAGGGGATCAGCGTTGCCAGGTTGGCGGTTGCGGTGACCAGCAGAATCGCGGCGATGCCGACGTCCAGCCCGAACCCAATCGCGATGACCAGATACATCGATGCTTCGAACAGCCAGGCAATGATCGATACACCCGTGACCACCACAAGATCGTTGCGGCGTCGCAGCACGCTCAATCCGGTGAAGATCGACTCGATCATCCGTTCGGCCCGTTCCCGGATCATGGTTGGCAGGCGGGGCAACAGCACCGAGATGAGCAGCGATCTGGCGGGCCGGGTGGTCAGAAAGATCAGGATCAGAATCAGCACCCCGAAGATGCCGCCGGCCAGTAGCGTCACGACCTCCAGCTGGTCGGTCAGCCCGATGAAAATCGAAGCCACAAGGATGAACAGCAGCATCGTCAGGCCGTCGAAGAGTCGCTCCACGGCGATCGTGGCCAGAATCGATGTCTTGCGCACTCCGGTCCGGGTGGAGAGCACGTAGGAGCGAACCAGCTCCCCGGCTCGCAGCGGCAGGATGTTGTTGGCCATGTAGCCGATCACCACTACCGAGAACAGCGCCGGAGTTCCGAGGGGCACCACGCCACGCAGCACCCAGGCCCAGCGAAACGCCCGGAGATACA
>SLFF01000436.1 GCA_007124395.1 Thermomicrobiaceae bacterium
AGCCAATCGAGCTTCGAGGTCGAATTGGGCGGGGTTTGCCTGAAACATCCAGACACGTTGCTCGATCGTCCCCCGTGGAACATAGTCAGGCATGTCGTCAGCACGTATCGCCCCGAGACGTTCAGCGAATTGATAGGTAACAGGGAAGAGGTACCCCTGTTTGACTGTACCGTTTCGGGTAAATGGCCCATTATCGACCGCGCGCCAAGACAGCGGAATATCTTGCAATGGGATCGGTTGATCGAGATCGGAATAGTCCGTTTCCACTAGGTAGCCTTCAGTCTCCCATCGTAGCTCCGATGCTTGTGAAGGACGAGGGGCGTCGACATATGTTGATCTGACCTGGCTGACTGCCAGAACCGCTCCTTGGGAATAATGGAAAATAACGTCGCCGGGATGAAGGTTGCGAACAGCCTGATGATGAGAAACGCTTCGGCCAATTCGTGATGTTGCCGGAGCCCAGATATACCCTGCATCACGCTCATATTTATACGTTCCACCCTGGTTCACCCACCAGAATCTCGGCTGCATTTTGACATCGAGCATTCCAGCGTGGATCAGATAGAGAAACCAGTCGAGTTCCAGATAATCATCTGCGCCGAGCGCCCTACGCAGTGAATCAAGCGATTCCTGAAACTTCTCCAATGTGGAATTCGGTAGTTGAATCTCGTCGAGTACACGTCTTGGCGGGGCATTGTACAGTCCAAACTCTTCTGGGTGATAGACCATCACCAACCCAGAGGCGATGTTGTAACCGAAACCAGGAATCTCATCGATGAGTTCGGTTCTCTCAGATGGAGTGAGGCTAACGTCGTTGAGAATTCGAAGTGCCTGCCGGACATTTTCCAGTTTGACTTCTTCAGCGTGTTTCAGCGGAGCACCGTAGATTCGCGTGCCTGATCCCCAGATCGCGTTTCCATGGAAACTAAATCGATCTTCATCGATTGCGGCGTCGAACGTAGCAATCTCTTCCGGACTTATCGACTGCGTATCAGAAAGACTGGCGCTATAGATCCGCCCGGTAATGTCCTGCCCGTTGCAGGATGTATATGACTCCAATTGCCAAACCTCGCGATTGAACATCTCCAGGTCAATCGCTTCAGGGTTTGCAAGCAACGTCCGAAGCTCAGCCGCACGATGACGTCGTATCTTGACCTGCAGTTGGAAAAGCGGATCCTGTCTGAACAACGCGAATGCATCGGCCAATGTGTTCAGCGTTTTGGGATCGATCTCGACCATATACCTGCACCCGGATTCCTCAATAGACTGAAAAACGATACGGTGAAACCTCACGCTACCCTACCCTGCGCAGGTTGTCGACCACGGTGGGCTATCCTTGACAATACAATGGAGTGCCGCTTAGACTAGAACATATGTTCTGATATGTACGGACAGGAGAGGCCGGGGCGTGAAGCAGCCGGGACGCACAATCATCCACGCTGATCTGGACGCCTTTTTCGCCGCGGCTGAGGTCCGGCGGCGGCCAGAGCTGCGAGGCAAACCGGTCATCATCGGCGGAAAACCAGGCGGTCGGGGTGTGGTAGCGGCAGCCAGCTACGAGGCCCGGCGCTTCGGGGTTCGCTCTGCCATGCCGATCTCTCAGGCTGTACGGCTCTGCCCGGACGGGGTCTACCTCTCCGGCGATGGCAGCTACTATCGAGAACTCTCCGATCAGTTCCGGGCTATCCTGCTCGATTTCACCGATCTGGTGGAGATGGTCAGCGTCGATGAAGCGTACCTGGATGTCAGTCATTCGGAACGCACACTCGGAACCCCGAGACAGGCGGCCGAATCGATCAAACAGCGAGTTCGTGATGAGCTCGAGCTGGTGG
Organism: Thermomicrobiaceae bacterium; assembly: GCA_007124395.1. GTDB lineage: Bacteria > Chloroflexota > Chloroflexia > Thermomicrobiales > Thermomicrobiaceae > SLMJ01. The sequence continues at coordinate 1,833 of SLFF01000436.1, forward strand.
TCTCGCTCGGCGTTTCCACGAGTCGGCTGGTCTCCAAGATCGCATCCGATATGGATAAACCGGATGGCCTCTGCGTGGTGGATCCGGGTAGCGAAGCGGCGTTTCTGGCTGATCTTCCGGTTGGCAAGATGCCGGGTATCGGACCGAAAGCAGTCGAACGCCTGCATGCCAGCGGTGTGCGAACGCTGGGCCAACTGGCCCATATGCCGTTGCCAGTGATCGAGCCAATTTTTGGCAAACGTGCCGATCAGATCGTCCAGCGGGCGCAGGGTATCGACGATAAACCGGTCGATCCGGATGGCGGCCCGACTAAATCGATCAGCCATGAGCGCACGTTTGGGGAAGATCTGACCGAACCAGAGGATATACGCCGGGAACTCTACCGACTGGCGGAGTCAACCGGCCGGGATATGCGACAGAAGGGACTGCAGGGGTCGGTGGTTGCGGTGAAGCTCCGGTATGCAGATTTTGAAACCGTCGGAAAGCAGCGCCGGCTGCTCGGCCCGACCAATGCTCACCAGGAGATCATGCCGGTGGCGGAAAAACTGGTCGAAGAGCTGCTCAATACCCGGCGAGCGCCGGTGCGGCTGCTCGGGGTGCGGATGTCTACCCTGACGTCCGGTGTGCTGCAGCTCTCGCTGTTCGATCAGCAGGCTCAGCGCCAGCAGAAGCTCAACCAGGCAATCGATCAACTCACTGAGCGCCACGGCAAGGGGCTGATCACACCGGGGAATCTGCGATCAGTTACCCAGCAACGGAATGAATCACGGGAAGATGATCCGGATACCTATGATCGGCGTACCGGGGAACGGCGTGGCCGGGATGAGTGAGGCAATGCCGGAGCCGATCAGTGACCAGGCAAACATCCGCTGGGCATGTCATTGTTCGGCCTCACCGATCCTGCTGGCGGTCTACGACCGATCTGGACGGATCGAGGTCAAGGTGGGGGATCGTTACTACATCGCCCACGGGCACATTCAGGCGGCCTGCCCACGATGTGGCACCTGGCACACACTGGAGATCCGGTAGCTACCGGTTTCCGACCAGGGGAAACGCAAAGCCCACGCACTACGCCAAAGCCAGAGCTCCAGAGAGCCACCATATGGGGATATGAGCGCCAGAGCGCCCTGTCGTGCTGGTCTTTTCGTCACCCTGAACAGGGAGAGACGACCGGATCGACCAGCGCCGATCAGCAAGTCGACCGCAACAGCTGACTTGCTGTGGAGGTGATAGCCAACCAATGTCTGCGCTACCAGATCATGGAGAATCACGATCCTACGGAGATTTCGAATCGACACCAGAGATCGATGCCCGTTTGACCGCGATGGCCCGGCGTGCCCGGATCGATGGTCATACCCGGGATGAGCTCTACGCGGCACTCGGCTACAAGATCGAGCGGTTCGTCCGTCGCTACCGGTATCGAACGGATCGCCTGGTCATCTGCGAGCCAGAAGATGTCGCCCAGGAGGCATATCTGGTGTTCTGTAACCTGCTGGATTCATGGCCGGGAGAGGAGAGCTTTTCCGGGTACTTCTTCAGCCGGTTTCCCTGGCGCCTTGCCCGGGCAGTCGATGTTGCCGAGCGAGGCTGGTCAGCTTCCCGGTTGCTTCCACTGCTGGAGACGGACGACATCATCCCGCCGCTCGACCCGGAGGACCACTTTACGCTGATAGAGATCGGCGTGATGCTCGATGAGCGGCATCGGCAGGTGCTGGAGCTCCACATCGGACACGCCTTGAAGCTCTCGGAGATTGCCAGGATTCTCGGAGTTCACCGGCGTACCGTGGAGCGGTACTGGGCCCGGATCAAGGAAGATGTTCGTATCGCGTGGATGGAGCCAGATCGGCCCAGGGATCCGGAACCGAAGCCCGGACGCCCGAAAAAGCAGGCTGCTGCGCGTCGGGAGCGGCAGAAATGAGCGGGATGAAACGGCCCGGTCTAGCGGGTGACTTCTGCCCGGCGAATCGCTTCCGCATGGGCAATGACTTCCAGGTCGTCAGCCAGCGGTTCCAGCTCCTGGATGTCATACCGGCGCTGCAGCGCGGCCTGAATCAGGAAATCGGTCACGGCCGGGTTCTTGGGCAGCAAGGCACCGTGCAGGTAACAGCCGACGGCGTTGTTGCGCACACAGCCTTCCTGGCCATCCTTGCCGTTGTTGCCACGTCCAATCCGGACACGACCAAGCGCCTCAGCCGTCGGACCGAGGTAGGTCAGACCACTGTGGTTCTCGAAGCCGACCAGGGATCCAAAGCGATCGCTATCGACCACCACATTGCCGATGAATCGCTCCGGGCCAGCTTCCGACCAGGCATCGAAGAATCCGATCCCCGGCAGCTTCGCCTCGCCATACGGATGATAGTGTGTCCCGAGCAGCTGGTAGCCACCACAGACGGCCAGCATCGGGGCGCCATCCTCCAGCGATTGCCGGAGTACGGTCCCCTTCTCTCCCTGGATATCGCTGGAGACCGGGATCTGCTCCCGATCCTGTCCCCCACCCCAGAAATAGATGTCCACGGCGTCAGGATCCAGCGCCTGGCCGACGCCGAGCGTGGTGATCTCGGCCTCGATCCCGCGCCACCGGGCACGCTGAGCCAGTGCCAGCACGTTGCCGCGGTCACCGTAGATGTTCATCGTATCGCCGTAGAGCCAGCAGATCGTCAATTTCACAGGTCGGCCCTCTCCTATGTTTCCCAGAACATCTCAACGACACCGCGCTTGTGCAGCAGCTCTCGCAGGCGCAGCATAGCGGTATAGGTTGGCAGGATGAACGCCGTCCGGCCTTCGGGAACCGATTCCACAAACCGGTCCAGCGCCGTATCGAGATCACCCAGCGGGGTAATCCGTGATTCCGGGATGCCGGCGTACTTCAACCGGACCGCCATATCGCCAGATCGAATCCCGGCGGTCGAGAGTGGTGCTTCAACCTCTGCCAGATGCTCGGCATCTACGTCCCACAACCAGGAGACATCCCGGCCATCGGCATCGAGATCATTGATGACGATCATCACCGGGTCCACCATCTCGCTCATCGCCAGGGTCCGGAGCACTTCGTTGAATCCGGTCGGGTTCTTGATCAGCACCAGCACCAGATGGCGGTTCTCGATCTCCACACGTTCGATCCGGCCAAACGCGGCCTTGAACTCGCCAATCGCCGCCTGAACCACCCAGCTGGGCATCCCCAGGGTCAGCGCCGTTGCGGCGGCCCCGGCCACGTTGTAGAGGTTGTAGAGGCCAGGCAGGCTGGCATCGAGGTGAAGTGCATCATCGCCGATACCCAGCGTGAGTTCGCCAGAGTCGAGCCCGTGCAGCTGGATCTCCCGGGCACCGTAATCGAGCGCTGGCCGCTGATAGCCGCACTGTTCGCAGTGATAGTCGCCGAGGTGAGAGAGATAGAGCTCGTCGTACACCAGCGATGCCCCGCAACGACGGCAGATCGCCGAATCAGCCGCGTGGGGAAGATGATCGAGCGTGTACTGGCACTCGGCAAACCCGAAGCTCAGACGCCGGGCGGGAGAGTCCTCACTGATGGCAGCCAGCGTCGGGTCGTCGGCGTTGATCAGAATCGTCTGCGATGGATCGAGCGTGTTCAGCGTCTCTTTCCAGCTCCGGGCAATCGAATCCAGCTCTCCGTAGCGATCGAGCTGATCACGGAACAGATTGAGCAGCACGATCAAACGAGGTTTCGTGCGCCGGACGATTTCCGGGAGCGCGGCTTCATCGGTCTCGATCACCGCAATTTGACCCGATGGAACCCCGGAGAGCGAAACCTGCTCGGTGAATGCCGCGGTAATTCCACGTACCAGATTGGAGCCAGAGCGATTATGGATGACCCCGAGCCCGGAGCGCTCCAGAATCTCGGCCAGAATCCGGGATGTCGTTGTTTTGCCGTTGGTTCCGGCCACCACAACACACCCACCCGGTACCCGGGCGGCGAGCTTATCGAGAATATCGTGATCGAGCGCATTTGAGACAACGCCAGGAAGCGCGGTACCGCCACCACGTCCCAGTCGGCGGATCGAGAGCGCGCTCATCTTGCCGGCGGCGATCGCTAGCCCGAGGCGGAAATCACCCATCACTCGTCATCCTCCACATTCTCCGCATCTTCCACCTCGTCCTGCACGTCATCACTGAGAATCACGGTGACGGACTGCAACGACCGGAAGTCGAGCACGGGCGTCAACCGGACTGACTGGGTATCCGCCTGCACATCCAGTTCCACCTCTGAGACCTGACCAATGATCAAGCCCGGTGGAACACGGGCGGTTCGTCCGGAGGTCACTACCAGTTCGCCCTCTTCGACCTCCGCGCTGGCGTCGATATGGCGCATTTCGATCAGCCCACCGGCCTGCCAGCGACCATAGACAACGCCTTCGGCCCCGGAATCCTGCAACACGCCGCCGATCTGAGCCGAAGCATCGAGAATCAGCGTCACCCGGGCACGATTGGCGTCCACGTTGGTGACCTGCCCAACGAAGAACTCCGGGCTGACGACTGCCATGCCGGTGCGAATACCAGCATCACGTCCCTGATCGATGATCAGGACCCGATCGACCCCGTTTGGATCTTCGCTGATGACGTTGGCGGGCACCGGTTCGAGATCCGGAAAGGTTTCCTGAAACTCGAGCTGATTCCGGAGCTGCTGAACCTCTTCTTCGAGAAGCCGGAGTTCGGCATTCTCCGCCAGCAGTTCATCACGCTCCTGCTGCACTGATTCCAGCTCGGCCTCGATCCCTTCCGGGTTGCTGGAGCCAACCGAACTGGCACTGGAGCCGACCTGATTGAAGACCCAGACAATGGGGCTGAACATTTGCCCGGCTGGCGAGCGGAGCCAATCGAGCCGATTCTGTGAATCAAGCACGATCAGCCCAGTGCTGACCACAACAAAGAGAAAGATCAACACAATGGTCTGTCGGAGATTTACCGTGAGCATGGGAGGATTTCCAGACCGGATCGCATCATGGACATGGAGGCAGGCGACCTAGCGGCCAGATTGCCGGCGTAGTTCCTGGCCACCTGCGAGCACGCGCTGGTAGAGATGAAGCGCTTCGGCCACCCGGCCAGTTCCCCGGACCACACAGGTCAGCGGGTCATCGGCACGATAGACCGGCATGCGCAGCTCGGACTGCAGGCGCTTGTCCAGCCCCAGCAGCAAACCGCCACCACCGGCCAGAACGATACCGCGTTCCATGATATCGGCAACCAGTTCAGGTGGCGTCTCTTCAACGCACGTTTTGATGACATCGATAATGGAATTCAGCGGGATAGAGATCGCATCACGGAGCTCGACACTGCTGACCTCGACGGTCTTCGGCAGTCCAGTCAACAGGTCACGGCCACGCATGACCACGGTGCGCTCTTCTTCCAGCGGGTACGCCGAGCCAGCCGAGATCTTGGCGTTCTCGGCGGAACGTTCACCGATGACCAGGTTGTGATCACGACGGGCGTACTGAACGATCGCGTCATCGATCTCATCACCGGCAATCCGGATCGAATGATTGACGACGATGCCACCGAGCGATGTCACAGCAACTTCTGTGGTTCCACCACCGATGTCGACGATCATGCTGCCCACCGGCTCATTGATCGGCAGTCCGGCACCGATCGCCGCGGCCATTGGCTCTTCGATCGTGTATGCCTCGCGGGCACCGGCGCTGAGCGCGGCATCTTTGGCTGCACGCTTTTCGACTTCGGTGACGCCACTGGGAATACCGATAACGACCCGGGGGTGCGGAGCCATGAACCGCTGCATGTGAACTTTTCGGATGAAATAGTGGAGCATCATCTCGACGGTGTCGAAATCTGCGATGACGCCGTCTTTCAGCGGACGAACGGCAATGATCGTCCCTGGCGTCTTGCCAACCATCGCTTTGGCTTCGACCCCGACGGCAAGTGCGCGTTTGGATTTGATGTCGACGGCCACCACAGATGGCTCGGAGATGACGATCCCCTTGCCGCGAACATAGACAAGCGTGTTCGCGGTACCGAGATCGATACCGAGATCTCTGCTGAACAGGCCGAAAAATGCATTCAATGGGCGGATCATGCGGTGTCGATCCCTCTCATAATGCTCGGGATGACGGTGGTGGGATCGTTTGCTGCGCAGGGGGTCTCCCGTTTGTTCAACGGGGAAGCATAATCCTGGCGCTGGGTTGGCAACAACTGTACGCTGCCATAACCGAACAATCTTACCATAACGTCAGACGCAACCATTCCATGGGGGTGTGACACCCTACCGCAAGTAGTTCCCTGGATCCTGGTACACCCCATTGTATGCGATTACAAAGTGTACGTGCGGTCCTGTCGAGAAGCCAGTGCTTCCCATTGGCCCGATGAATTCACCCTGGCCAACAGCCTGCCCCACTTGCACTGGCGGATGTTCGAGCATGTGTCCATACCAGGTCTGATAGCCATTGCCGTGGTCAATTGCCACCGCGTAGCCCAGCCCGTGATTATTCCATCCCGAGAAGATGACCCGGCCATTGTCCGCTGCCCAGATCTCGGTTCCCGGTCGATTGGCGATGTCCCACCCATTATGCGCCGAGTGGAAGTATTGCGTAATCACACCAGTCGTCGGCATGATGAAATCGCCCGTCCCATGTGGTGACGCGCCAGATGGTGCGGTCGGCGTCGAGGTGGCGGTCGTCGGTGGCTCGGTACGATAATCGTCAACCTCGATGTCCTCGTCTGCGATCAGTTCATCGTCAGTAGCGTCGTCATCAACTTCTGGCGTTGGCGATGGTTCCGGCGTCGGCTCGGGTGTTGGCTCAGGTTCTGGCGCTGCCGGTGGTGTTCCACCCGGAATCATGATCGATTGCCCAACCATCAGCGTACCGTCAGCTCCCAGCCCATTGGCCGGCCAGTCCCGGATGACGGAAGGATTGACACCGTACTCGTCGGCGATCGATTCGACGGTATCGTCCGCTTCTACTTCTACCATGACTCCATCAACCGGAAGAATCGCCAGCTGCTGGCCCTGTTCGACCTGATCAGAACTGGTCAGGCTGTTGGACCAGAGAATCGTCTGGGCCTGCAAGCCAAATCGATCGGCAATCTGCCAGAGTTGCTCGCCGGCTCGCACGGTGTAGAAGATGACCTCATTCCGCGTCGGCATGGTACCACCGGGCACCATGAGCAACCGGTTCGGCACCAGATCGGCCGAGTGCTCGACCCCGTTCGGTTCATAGGTCGTAATGGCATCCGTAGACACGCTGTATCGCTCGGCAATATTCTCCAGGGTGTCGCTCTCACGGACGATATGCAGCATGCCGTTCGTCGGTGGAATCCGGAGTTGCGTACCCGGAGGTAGCTCCTGAGATGGGTCCCGATAATCGTTAGCCCAGAGCAGCGTTTCCTCTGACAGGCCAGTATCGATCGCCACACTGGAGATCGTCTGTCCCTGCCGCGTCACGTAGGTTTCAATTCCCAGCTGCTGCGGAGTTACCGAGAGTGACGTGGTAGAGAGATAGCCCCCCATCACGTTTTCGGTGTTGGCTTCCAGCAGACCTCGTGTGTTTGGCACTGGCTGCTGAGATTCTTCGGCTTCGGTATACGGAGCACTGCTGATGAACTGGATGTTGTCGGTCCCACCGGGCTGAGCCGATGATTCCTCGCTATCCCGGGACCAGAACCCGCCACCAAGCACCATGGCAATCGCGATTGCCACAATCACCAGGTGAGGAAGCCGGCCATAGACGGGATCGGAGCCGGAACGCTCCTGACCCGGCCACTCAGGGCCGCCGGGCTCAGCCTCAGCCTCTGGAACGACGGTCTGCTCCGATGATGCGCCTGTTGAGCTGGGCGACGCAGATACCGGCTGATTGACTGTCCGACGGGACAGCGATGCGCCGATTTTCCGAGGCGGGGGTGTTTCTTTGAGTGTGCGAATCGGGAACCCTGGCTGTGTTCCGTATGAAGATGAGGACAATTGCTCAGCCACAGATTGATGGTGATCCGGTCGGGAGTTCGATGGGAATGCAGGGGCGTCCGGTGATGCCGGCTGTGCCGTGTCATCATCCGGGCCGGAGCCGCTGGTCGGCGTGTTCCAGCCAAACTGAGATCCAGCCGGTGTCTGCTGGCTGGCTGATTTCTCAGCGCGCTGGTCTGGCCAGCGATCTGTCAACGAAGCAACCCTTCTCACATCCCGGAAGCGCCAGGCGTTCTGCCATCCGAACCATGCAGCGCATAGCCTGATTGATCGCGCCGGGAACCACCCGTTTCCCTGCAATCAACGCGTCACCGTAGGGGACGCCTGGATTTGCCAGGTTCTCGAAGCGATTGCCAGACACTCTCATGAATGAACCATGCAATCACAGTCCCCTATTCTACATCAGCAGTTGACACGCAGACATTCCCCGGATTGTCCCGTATCCATGGGCAGCCTGGACACGGCAGGCAGACGAACGGATGCCTGACCACCGGACAACGGCGTATCCTTTGTCGTGATCTGCGATACTGTGTTGCCAGAATGTTGCGAATGCCTTGACTGTGTGATCTCTGCTGCTCAGGAGCCTGCGTGATGGCCGAAACGCTTCCTGCCAATCCGGATACCGACCGGGGCGATACTGCCCGGCAACTGCATGTCATCGTCAACCCGATGTCTGGCAATGGCCGGACTCGTGATGCCTGGCCGACGATCGATCGCCGGCTCCAGCGACTCGGCTTTCAGACCGATTTCCGAATGACTCAATCAGCTGGGGACGGCATACGCCTCGGGTGGGAAGCTATCGAAGCTGGCGTCGATGAAGTGGTCGTGGTCGGTGGAGATGGCACCTTGAATGAAGTGGTCAACGGGCTGTTTCTGGCCAGTCACGGAGCGCCACCGGATGTGACAGTCTCGGTGATCCCGGCCGGAACCGGTCGTGATTTCTCACGCAGTATCGGTTTGCGCAGCTTCGATCACTCGCTGGAAACGCTGGGAGCCGGCGTTATCACCCAGATCGATGCCGGGCGAGTCGATTACACAACCGACGACGGGAGCCAGGCACGATATTTCGTCAATGCCGGAGACGTCGGGCTGGGCGCAGAGACGGCGGCACTTCTGAATCGATCATCGAAGCTGCTCGGCGGCAAGCTTTCCTATTTTCTGGGAGCCGCCCGGTCGATATTCAGTTATTCAGGCCAGCCAGCGACGATCATCGCTGATGGTGAGCTTGTGCATGATGGCCTTCTGGCGATGACCTGTTTTGCCAATGGCCGCTATCATGCGGGCGGGATGCTCATGGCGCCCAACGCATCGTTGACGGACGGCGCTTTCGATCTGTTGATTCTGGATGATGTTCCGAAGTACACCCTGCTCGGCTCACTCTTGCCGAGCGTCTATGTCGGCCGTCATCTGAATCATCCGAATGTGACGCACCGGCTGGCGCGCGAGATCAGGATCAGCTCGCCGGGAACGCTGTTATTCGAAGTCGATGGAGAACAGCCGGGTACAACTGACATCTGCGTAACATTACTTCCATTGGCGCTGCGCATCCGGATGCCAGTGGGGCAATGACTGCCCGTTGCCGGGTAGACAAAACGTTGACCGACTGTGCCGAATCTGTCAAAATGCGTCAGTATCTTTGCCGCTATCCCAGCCATCGGCGAGTGCGGCAGACGCCCTGATGAAACACCTGAACGATCCGACTATCCGTATCGGGACACTCTGGCAACGATACGCTGCAAGGAAGTGGTTAGTATTATGAGCACGCAGCCTGAGCACGACGCAGTGGGAACGGTGCCGACAGCACCTGTGCGCGAGAAAACGTTCAGTGTGATTGGCAAGGCCGACTCCCCACGGCAGCAGTGGTTCATCAACGGCCTGAAGAAGGAGATGGCTGCGCGTGATCATGTCTTCTATGAGGAGCCGATTCCCGATATTCTGCTCGTCCTGAACATGGTCGACACCGAGAACCCGCAGCCGTACCGGCGCAAGGCGCAGGGTACCTTCGTCACCGCCGTTGTCGAGCTCGATGAGATGCCCGAGCAGATCATGCATGCGGGATATCCCTATATGCTCTATGCGCTGGCCAACCTCGTTCTGCTCCTGCTGCCAGGAAAGAACGGTACAGAGGCTCACTTCCTGACACTGGAACAGGGCCACTACACCGTCAAGCATGAAGATGGCAACGACGCGAAGTTCTTCGCCGAAATTTACGAGCGCATTCAGCCGCTGGCATCATCTCGCCTGGTCATCAACAACGAGTTCCGGACCGATCTGGAAGAAGAGCTCTGGAACGGTGACCACATTACCGAGCAGATCATCAAAGCTGGCCGAACGCTGGACGAGCTGAATCTGTTGCCCGCACCGTTCCCGATGGATCAGTTTCTTTCGCCGAAGGAGATGCGGCACGTCAAGCGTCTCTACGGCATCGGCGGTCTCAGCTACGGCAATCTCAGCGCCCGGCTGGATGACAACCGCTTCTGGATGAGTGCCAGCGGTGTCGATAAATCCAAGCTGGAGGAGATCGGCCGGGACATCATGCTGGTGACCGGGTTCGATGAAGAGCGCCCGGCGATGATCATCAGCGTTCCGCCGAATGTCGAGCCACGCCGGGTTTCCGTGGATGCGATCGAGCACTGGATGGTCTATCAGGAGCATCCGCAGGTAGGCGCGATCATCCACGTCCACGCCTGGGTGGATGGCATTCCCTCGACGGAGATGAACTACCCGTGCGGCACCATCGAGCTGGCCGAGGCCGTGGCCGAGCTGGTTCGGCAGGAGCCGGATCCGGGACACGCCATCATCGGTCTTCGAAACCACGGGATCACCGTCACCGGTGAGAGTATCGATGAGATCCTCTCCCGGCTGGAGGGCAAGATCATCCCGCAGGTGCCGATGAGCTAGCCTCATCTACTGCACATGAATCAGCCGGCGGTCCTGTCAGGACCGCCGGCTTTTCTCTTGCCTGTCGAGTTGTTGTTTCTGGAACAGATCGACCTTACGGGCGGTCTGGCTCGCCGAAGTCTGGCTTGATCTGATGATGCTGGTTTTCGTGCATCTGCATTCCAGCGGCAATCGCCCGGGCAATGTTGGTGCAGAGCCGGTCGAATTCGTCCTGACTCATACCGGCTGGCGCGTCCGGCAAGTCTGCTTTGATCGTCTGAATCAGCTGCTCGACCGTGTCATGCTGGGTCATAAGAATGTTTCTCCTCGGGTCCGCCGGTCAGCCAGCTGCTGGCCCGGCGCTACGATGATGCGACGGTGTTGGTCAATGTCAGCTCGCCAACCGTGATGGTGACCACATCTCCCGGCTGGAGCGTGAAATCGTCATCTGGCACGATGCCGGTGCCGGTCATCAGCAACGCGCCATACGGAAAGTGCATTTCCCGGCCAAGATACTGGGCAAGCTCCTGCGGAGTGCGCTTCATCTGGCCGGTACCGGAATCCCCACCGAAGACCGATGAGCCACCACGGGAGATATCCAGCGTGATCGGCACATCGTTCACAGCAGTCGATTCCGTCAGCACGATGCCTGGTCCCAGCGCGCAAGACCCACTGAACACCTTGGCCTGCGGCAGGTAGAGCGGATTCTCCCCTTCGATCGCCCGGGACGAGACATCGTTTCCGGCGGTATAGCCGATGATCTCAAGATCCTGGTTGATCACGATCACCAGCTCCGGCTCGGGCACGTCCCATGAGCTATCCTGCCGGACACGGATCTGATCTTCCGGACCACTGGCTCGCCAGCCGATCGCTTTCGGGAAGATCTCCGGCCGCTCGGCATCGTAGACACGCTCGTAGATGTCTGCCGTTGCCGATTCATGCTCGCGGGCCACCCGGCTGCGCATGTAGGTAACCCCGGCAGCCCAGACATCCTGTATGGCATCTACTGGCGCAAGCAGCGGGCCGTCAGCCCTGGGCCCGGTTGGTAGTGAACCCAGCAACGCCTGCGCTGAGGAAGCTGGCACCTGGAGCAGGAGCGAGAGCGAAAAGTCGACCGGTAGATACTGTCCATCCAGCGCCCAGCGTGGACCGTCCAGCGATTGATGGCGGGTCAGGTACATGCGTTCACCTTTCATGTGGATGTTCATTTTTGGCTTGCGGTTGTCACCGATAATCACCATCGTACTGGCGAATGGGGTCGTTGGCAACGGCTCAGGCCGGCAACGTCAACCGAAACATTCGCGCGGCGTGTGCTTCTACCTCTCGAACCCGTTCAGCGTTTGGCATCGACCGATCCAGCACGTGCATCCGGAGCTGGTCTCCCTGGAGCGAGACACTCAGCGTTCCAGGCATCAGGCTCATGGTATTGGCGATGAAGACCCGGGCCGGTTCATCGGCCAGACGAAAATCGACCTGCACATAGCCGGGATCGAGCCGGATCGGGATAGCAATCGAGCGCAGTGCAACATCGACCCCGCCAAGCACCGATTGCCAGAGGAAGAACGGAATGAACTTGGCCCACCCGCGAATCGAGAATCCGATACCGCTGGACGGGATCAGCAGCAGACTGGCACCGGCCCCGCCAAGCACGGCCAGCAGCACCAGACCCCAGTAGCGGAACTCTCCTTCGGCCAGCACGAACCAGAGCAGCGACATGATCCCCACCCGGATCACGATGGCGCCGGGTGTCCAGGTCGCGGCGATCTGCTTCAGTTCCGCGAGCATCGTCACCTCCAGAGCATGAAGAGGATGAGCACCATTCCGATCGTCAGGAAGAGCAGGCCGGCCACATCCCAGCGCACGAACCACCCCGCCAGCCTGGATGTCCGGCTTCCCTGCTGTGATTCGGCAAAGAGGCCGTACCAGCTGGCACTGAGCGCAGCCACTGGGTCCGGTGGCCGGGGGACGACCTCGTCTGGTTCGGGGGGCCGAATCCGTGCCAGCGCCCACTCCAGCGGAATGAGCACGTCTCCGGCTGGAATCCGGATCGGCGTGATCTCCCGCGGAGTCCGGGCTATCTGCCACCAGATCACTCCCAGAATCGCTCCGCCGATCAGCACCGGCCAGGTCGATGTCCAGAGATTCCCCGGCTCGAATGCGACCGCCGGCGAGACATCGAGCTGGAACCAGACCGGCGCCAGCCAGACGATCGGGAAGGCCAGCCCCACCAGAATGATCCAGGGGATCATCATCCCACGATATTGCCCGTGTTCGACGTGCCCCAGCTCGTGTCGCCAGATCAGCCAGATAAAGCGGCCCATCAGCACCGTCGTCCCGATCGCCGCCACCGGAAGGAGCCAGTCGAGCCAGACCGACCATCCCTCCGGCCCGATGTAGACGCCTTCTTTCAGTGCCGTCTTCGCCATTGCTCCGGTGGTCAACGGTGCGCCAGCCAAGGCAATGGCCACCACGGTCAGCCCGATCAACACGAGGCGCTGGCGGTTGCGATCATTCCCGGTCTCGTGGGCAACGCCGACTCCGAGAAAGAGCGCTCCCTTGATCAGACCGTGGTGCAGCGCATAGAGCGCGCAGCCGATGGCGGCAACGCCCCAGGCTCGTGGCTCGGCCAGTCCTACCGCGACCACTGTGGCGATGAATCCCATCTGACTGATGCTTGAGTAGGCGAGCAGGGTCTTCGGGTCATCCTGAGTCAGGCCGATCAACACGCCGGAGAATGCGGCAATCAGCGAGATCACCACCAGCAAGGTTCCCCATCCGGGCAAGGCCGCTTCGCCGATCGGCAAGAAGGTGATCCAGCCGAGCAGACCGGCTTTGATCATCGCCCCACTCAGCACCGCGCTGGCGGCCGTCGGTGCCACTGGATGCGCCAGGGGCAACCAGACATGGAGCGGAATCGCCCCGGCCTTGATCCCGAACCCGGCCAGCAGACAGCCGATGATCAGGTTCGATCGCTGGGAGTCGAGAATTCCTTCCCGGATGAACTCGGCCTGGGTCGACCCCGCTGAATAGGCCGCCATGAACATCCCTGTCAGCAGGAAACCCTCACCGATCACCGCCATGACGATGTAGACCTTGCCGGCCCGCAATGCCTTCGCCGATCTGGTGTGAACCACCAGTCCGTAGGCCGAGAAGGTCATCAGCGCGAACGAGGCGTAGAACGTCACGATATCCATCGCCACGATCAGCCCGAGATTCCCGGTCATCGTCAGCAGGAAGAAGAAGGCGAACCGGTGAATCTCGACATCGTCAGCATGATAGTAGCGGGCATAGAACCCGGCCACGGTCCAGAGTGTCGCCGTCAGTAACAGGAAGATTTGCGAGGTCTGGTCGACCCCGAACGATGAGCCAAGCAGGAGCCAGTCGGCCACTTCGATCGCTGTCTGCTCTCTGGGCAGCGCCATGATCAGCGCCGGAATCGCCGCAAACGGCATGAGGTCGATCGCCCGTCGCCGGATAGCCCCGCCGAACGGGATCATGAATGCCACGGTGAGTGGTGTTGCCAGAACCAGAAGCCAGAGATACAGCATCATGGTGAGATCATCCTCTGATTGGCAACGATCTCGGCCAGGCTCAGCGGGCTATAGGCCCAGGCGGCAAGCAATCCGGCCAGCAGGGAGATTCCCGCCGTCGCCAGCGCCGGGCCAAGCAGCGACCACGGTGCCTCGGCCACCTGAAACCGCTCGGCTTCGACGACTTCGATCTCCTCGTGCGGCTCTCCGAACCAGCCCTTGTAGACGATTGGCAGGAAGTAAGCGGCGTTCATCACACTGCTCGCCACCAGAATCACGATGACCCAGGGTGCATTGCTCTCCAGGCTGCCCAGGCCCAGATACCACTTGCTGACGAACCCGGCCAGCGGTGGCACACCGATCATCCCGAAGGCTCCGAGCGTGAATGCCGACATGGTGAGCGGCATCGATCGGCCAACGCCGGACATCTCCCGGATATCGTGGATATTCCGGGCCTCGGCAAAGACCCCGGCGCAGAAAAAGAGCGTGATCTTCATGATGCCCTGGTGGATCAGGTGAACGGTGGCGCCAACTGTGGCGGCCGGACCGATTAGCGCCGTGCCGAGCGCAATATAGGAGACCTGACTGACCGTGGAGTAGGCGAGTCTGCGCTTCAGATCGAACTCACCCAGTGCCCGCACCGAGCCATAGATGATCGTGAAGCTGGCGAAGAGCGCCAGCGGGAGTAGCACGTTCAGTTGATCGGAGAGTTCCAGTCCGTAGACATCGTAGACGACCCGGACGATCCCGTAGGCGCCCGCTTTCACCACGGCAACGGCGTGAAGCAGGGCACTCACCGGCGCCGGGGCGATCATCGCTTCCGGCAGCCAGCGATGCAGCGGAACGATCGCCGCTTTCACGCCAAGACCGGCGATCAGCAGTCCGAAAATGACGATCAGCTCGGTCCGGTGATCGTCAACCAGGAAATCGATCGCCCCTCCCGACTCGAACGAGACCGGACCGGCCAGTACCTGCAGCCAGATCACGCCGAGCAGGAGCAGAACACCGCCGCCCAGCGTGTAGAGCAGGTAGGTGCGCCCGGCTGCCAGTGCGGCTGGAGTGCCCCGGTGAACCACGAGCGGATAGGTCACTACACTCAGCATCTCGTAGAAGATCAGGAAGGTAATCAGGTTCCCCGCCATGGCAATGCCGATCGTCGCGGTGACACAGAGGCTGAAAAACCCGAAGAAACGCGTCCGGTTCGGTGAGTTCTCCAGATAGCCGATGGCGTAGATCGTGGTAATGAACCAGAGGACTGATGACAACCCGACCAGCATGAGTGAGAGCGGTTCGACGCGTAGCACGAGCTCCTGATTGTGCAGGAACGGCAGGCTCGCCTCGTAAGTGCGGCCCTCGGCCAGCACGCCCCAGGCCATGATCCCAGCCAGTACCAGTTTCACGGCCGATCCACCGAGGTTCAGCGACGTGCGCAGCCAGAACTGCTCATCACGGAGCAGGAAGATCACCAGCGCCGGGATCAGCGAGCTGAAGAGCATGATTTGTGGCAGCCAGAAGCCCCAGTCCATTACTCGCTCAATCCTCCACCACACTCATCAGCGTCTGAAACGGTGCGCCGATCTCCAGCAGTTCCAGCGGTTCGGCTGCCCGCAATCCGAGCAGCAGCGACATCGCCGCCAGTGCGAACACCATGACGGTCATCAGTTTCGGAACCGGGTGCGGCTCGGTATGCTCATCTACATCGTGCTGGAGCGCCTGGCTAAGCACGATCGCCACATAGCCCGCGGTCAGCAACCCACCAACCAGCAGGATGACCACCCACCACCATTGCCCACTCTCTACCGCGGATCGCAGCATCAACCACTTGCCAACGAACCCGGCACTTGGCGGCAGGCCCATCAGGCTCATTCCGGCAATCCCGAACGAGAGATAGATAACCGGGAATCTGGAGGCCGACCCGGCAAGGTGCCAGACCCGGTCGTGTCCCAGTGCCGAGAGCAATACACCGGCCGCCAGGAACATCGATGCTTTGGCAAAGCCGTGCGACAGCGCGTGATACAGGCCACCGGTCCAGGCTTCGAATCGCCAGCTCGCTTCTGGATCGCCAAACGATCCGGCTAGTGGAATCATGATGAAGAGGTAGCCGACCTGCGCCACCGTGGAGTAGGCGATCATCAGCTTGAGCCGCTCCTGACGAATCGCCTGAAATGATCCAACCACGATCGCCACGGCACCGAGCCCACCGATCATCTGCTCCACCGAGACCGTTCCGGCCGACTCGAAGACTTCGAACCAGAGCCGGATCAGCAGGTAGAAGGCGCCCTTGACCACCAGCGCCGAGAGTGCGGCACTGACCGGAGCCGGAGCGCTGGAGTGCGCTGCGGGAAGCCAGAAATGGAGCGGGAAGAGCGCCGCTTTCAGGAGCAGTCCGACCGCCATCAACCCACCGGCCACCTGCGTCGCGGTTCCGGTCAATTCGGCATCGGCCAGCAGACCGAGATCGAGCACGCCGGCATCGGCATAGATCAGCGCCACCCCGAGAAGGTAGGCCATCGACCCGAGAAACGCTGCCAGCAGATAGCGTAGCCCGGCAACGATCGCCGCCTGTTCTCGCTGCAGAATAATCAGCGCCACCGAGGCGAGCGTCAGTAGCTCCAGCCCGACGTAGAGATTGAAGATGTCGTTCGAGAGAAACAGCACATTCAGCGATGCCCAGAGCAGCATCCACAGCGGCCAGTAACTCGCCCCTGGCAACCAGACCTCTGTCCCCCCTCTCTCAGCCTCTGGAGAGTCCCCAGCACCTGATTCCTCCCCTCTCCCAGAACCTGTCCTGAGCGCAGCCGAAGGATCTTGAGAGGGGCCGGGGGTGAGGGCCTCAAAATACCGCACCGCATACAGACTGATACCCAGCCCGACCGCACCAGTCATCCCGATCAGGAACGCGCTTAGCCCATCAGCCCGCAGCGAGATGCCGAGTGGCACATCCCACCCGCCGAGTTGATAGATCCAGACGCCCGATTGCCAGACATGCAGCACCAGCAGGCCGGAGAGCAGGAAGGTCAGCCCGGCGCCGATCAACCCGATCACGCGGGAAGATCGCCCACCAACGGCGAAAGCCGCCAGTCCGCAGATAAGCGGAATCAGAATCACCCAGATACCGACCAGGCTCATGTCGAGCCGTCCTCATCGTGCAACTCGGTATGGCCGGTCTGTGCGTGATATCGACGAGCCAGCGCCAGGGCGAAGGCGGTTGCACTCACCGCCACCACGATGCCGGTCAGCACCATCGCGTGAGGAACCGGATCGGCCACCCCATCGACCTGATTGCGCTCGGCGATCGTGATCAGCAGCAGAAACACGGCGCTGCCCATCATGTTGAGCGCCAGGATCTTCCGGAGGATGTGCGTGCGGGTGATGATCCCGTGCAGACAGATGGCGAAGAGTGCCGCCGCAGCAAGGCCGTAGATCAGGAATTCGCTCATCGCTCGCCTCCGACCGGTTCGGTAGCCGAATCGTCTGGCCTGGCGGCAACGAAGAGCGCCACGAAACTGACCGCCACACTCCAGGTGATGAGCAGTTCCACGATAACGATGATCAACCCGGCCCACGCGGGCGGGTATTCCAGAAATGTCCAGCCGGTGATGAAGAGCAGGGTTGCGATTGCCATGAACCCGGCGAATCCAGCCAGCAGGCTGCCTCGTAACCAGGCTGCGCTGAACAACCCGATCGAGCGGTAGCCGCTGAGCCGCAACAGAAGCAGTGCGGCCCCGATCACCGCTCCGGCCTGAAACGCGCCGCCCGGAGCATCGGTACCCCGCCAGAGCAGATAGACGCCGGTGACGATTGCCAGTGGAATCAGCATCCGGACAAGCCAGTCCAGCACCGGCCCGGGTGATCGCGCTGCTGGCTGCTCCGGCAAACGGGTCGCCTGTCGCAATACGAGTGCGCCCCAGGCAGCCAGCAGCAGAACGGCAACTTCCAGCCAGGTGTCATACGCCCGGAAGTTCAGCAGCACCGCGGTCGGTGGATGATCGACCCCGCTCTCGCCGATGCGCTCCATGACGGTATCGGTCAATCCGGTGGCTTCGACATCCAGATCGAGCACAGCCGTCGCAAGAATCCCGAACAGCGCCACCCCGAGGATGATCGAGAGCACTCGCACGATCGGACCGGAATCAGGGATCGGATCACGGTTCTCCATGATCGACCTCCTGTTCCGCCGGTTCTGGATTCCGGATGTAGGGGAACGATCGCCCGGTCATCTGTCCAGCCGCATCGAGCATCAAAGCACCGGTCAGCCCGGCACCGATCGCCGCCTCGGCCAGGGCGATATCCGGCGCATTGAGCCGAACCCAGGCGAGCGCCATCAGCAACCCGAAGGCGATGAACAGCACGACCGCCTTGAAGAGGTCCGGTGCCGAGAGAACCCGCCAGCAGAGCCAGGCCAGCGTCAGCGCCAGGATGCTGTCGAAGAGCAGATCAATCGTCATCGGCCGACTCCAGCGCGTGATTGCCGATCAGATAGCCAGATGTCGCGCCAGCCGCCAGGGCCAGCAGCCAGATCAGTATGATCTTGATCGCCACCGAGACCGATTCTGCCTGCAGCAACAACCCGAGGACAATGAATCCGAGGCCGAGGTTGTCTGCCTTGGTCAGGGCGTGGATACGGGAGTGGAGATCCGGGAAGCGAAGCAGGCCGATCGTTCCCGCGAGAAAGAAGAGCGCCCCGATGCCGATCAGGAGTCCGGTGATGAGATCGATTGCACTCACGATCCCGACTCCCCGGCACGGTCATCGGCCCGCCCGGCAAACCGGACGAAGACGACCGTGTTGATCACGGCGAGCAGCACCACAACCAGCGCGATATCCCGCAGAGCTGGGCGCTCCAGGGCTTCGGCCAGCAGCAGAATGATCGCCACCCCCGTGGTGCCGAAGAGCTGCGCAGCGAGCATGCGATCACCCCTCGACGGCCCGATCAGAATCCGGACAAGCCCGCCGAGGACATTGAGCAGCAGAAAGATGGCAACAGCAACGTAGAGCACATCCATAGACATGGGGTAACTGTAACCAATGACGCGGCGTTCGTCGCCGGGCATTCGAGATCTCTCGACAAGCTCGAGATGACGTGGGGGGACTCAAGATGCGGTGAGGGGAGCGCTGGCCCACACTCCACGTTGTGCTGGCCTTGGGCTCCACGTTAAGCTGAGCCTGTCGAAGCATCTCTCCCCGCCGCCCTGTCACCGGCACCGAGCCACCGGCCCTCACTCCACGTTGTGCTGGCCTTGGGCTCCACGTTAAGCTGAGCCTGTCGAAGCACCTCTCCCCGCATGGCAACCGGCACCGAGCCAGCGGCCCTCACTGCACGTTATGCTG
>SLFF01000184.1 GCA_007124395.1 Thermomicrobiaceae bacterium
CCGACAGCAAAAATGGAGCCTGGTTCAGGAATTCGGTGCCACGCTCAGCACCGTCAGGCGATCCTCATCGGTCAACTCGAACAACCGCACACCCTTGCTGGGACGGTTCTGCTGCCGTAGCTCGGACACCGGCACCTGACGGCTCTGACCACTGGCACACGACGCAACGAGATCATTCGATTCACCCAGCGCCATCGCCCCGATCACTGAATCGGTGTCGATCAGTCCGATCGCAGCAACCCCTGCTCCACCACGTTTCCGGAGCGGATATTCGTCCAGGGCGGACCGTTTGATCATTGCATCGCCCGTCGCCACAACAACGTCGGTGCTGAACCCGGGATCGATGAGCGATGCACTCACGATCACATCATCGTTCTTCAGCGACATCGCATTGACGCCCTGACCATCCCGGCCAGTCGCTCTGATCTCGTTGTGACTGAAGCGAAGGGCCTGCCCGTTCTTACTGGTCAGCAGAATCTCGTGATCAGCCGCGGATGCCGGTATGAGCAACGTGGTGGCGATTCGATCACCACTCTGCAGCTTCACATCGTTCAATCCGGCCGCGTTGACCGACTGGTATTCCGACAGGGAGGTCTTCTTGGCCCGGCCGCGCTCGGTAATCCAGAGCAACCAGCAAGTTTCGTCCAGCTCCTGAACGGGAGCCACATTCACAAGCACTTCATCTGGTTTGAGACCGAACAGCTTTGATGGCGACTCGCCGCTGGATCCCCGGGTTCCGAGCGGGATCTCATGTCCGCGCGCCAGGTAGACACGTCCGCTGCGGGTCAACGCCAGCAGGTAGTCAGTCGTCACCGCGGGAACAATCCGGCTGAGCGCATCTTCTCGCCGGGCGTTCTTGCTACCCGGTCGAGAACGTTTGAACGC
The DNA here is from genome assembly GCA_007124395.1 of Thermomicrobiaceae bacterium. GTDB lineage: Bacteria > Chloroflexota > Chloroflexia > Thermomicrobiales > Thermomicrobiaceae > SLMJ01. The sequence continues at coordinate 886 of SLFF01000184.1, forward strand.
GTTAGCGGCGACCGCCTTGACGCGATCGTTCTCCGATACCAGCAGGAGGATCGGCTGCTCTTCCACCAGATTCTCCAGTTGAAGAACCTCGCCACCTTCGTCGGCATGGGCAATCACTGTTCGGCGCTGATCACCGTGTTCGTTGATGATCTCGCGCAGCTCGTCTTTCAGCAGCTGGATCTTCTTCGGTTCGCTGGCGAGAAGGTCTTCCAGCCAGGCAATTCGCTCGATCAGCGTCTGCTTCTCGTCGTCATACTTGCTGGCATCCAGCCTCGTCACCTGCGCCAGCGTCATGTTGGCGATAACGTCTGCCTGAATCTCGCTGAGATCGTACTTCGTGCGGATCTCTTCTTTTGCAACATTCCGGTCACGGGCGGCCTGGAAGATCTTGACGATCTCATCGGCGTTCGCCGCACCGATAATCAGACCTTCGACGACGTGCAATCGCTCCTGCGCTTTGCGGAGCTGATACTGAGACCGGCGGGTGATTACATCCAGCTGGTGTCGGTTCCAGTAGTTCAGCAGATCGATCATCCCGGTCTGGCGGGGCTGTCGGGCCGGCTGACCGGGATCGCCAAACAGGTACACCATATTGACCGTGATGGCCGTCTCGAGATCGCTGAATCGATAGAGCTTGTTGAGGACGACTTCCGGAGTGGCACCGCGTTCGAGCTCGATCACCACCCGGGTGCCTTTTTCCTCGTCGGATTCGTTCCGGATGTCAGTGACACCCGAGACCTTGCCATCGTTGACGGCGTTGATCATCGACTTCACGAGTCGGGCACGGGACACCGGTGGCACCTCGGTGATAACCAGATTCTTCTGGCGGAGTTCCTCTTCGAGCCGAACTTCACCACGGATGACAATACGGCCCTTGCCGGTCTCGAAATACGACCGGATTCCGTCTGTGCCGATGACCCGACCACCAGAGGGGAAATCGGGGCCCTTCAGGATCGTCATCAGGGCGTCAACATCCATCTCCGGATCGTCCAGCAGTGCGATCGCTGCCTCGGACGCTTCCGTCAGATTGTGCGGAGGGATCTCCGTGGATAGTCCCACCGCAATTCCCGATGCCGGGTTGCAGACCGGCGGAATCCGTGCAGGGACATAGGTCGGCTCGAGAACTTTGGGATCCTGCAGATACGTCTGATGAAACTCGACCGTTTCCTGCTCGATGTCCCGCAGGAGAAGCTCACCGATCGCGGACAGGCGCATTTCGGTATATCGATAGGCCGCGGCGGTATCTCCGTCGATCGAGCCAAAGTTTCCCTGGCCCTCGATCATCGGATAGCGCATGGAGAACGGCTGAGCCAGCCGAACGGCAGCATCGTAGACCGCACTGTCGCCATGTGGGTGATAGTGTTTCAGCACATCACCGACGACCGAGGCGCTCTTGACGGTCGAGCGAGTCGTCCGATAGCCGTTATCGAACATGCAGTAGAGAATCCGGCGCTGGACCGGTTTCAGGCCATCACGGGCATCCGGGAGAGCCCGGCTGGTGACGACCGCCAGTGCATACTGCGTAAACGCGTCTTCGAACAGACTGGAAAAATCTTCCTGCTCAAACCCGTCGTTGTGGCCGTTGGTCTTGGAAGTAGATGTCGACATCGATACGCCCTACACATCCAGTTCGGTGTACTTGCGAGCCCTCTGCGCCAGAAACGTCCGGCGACCCTCCGCATTGGTGTCTTCCATCAGTTCTTGAACCATCCGGTCTGCGATGATCGTGTCCTCGATGGTCACCTGCTTGAGCCGGCGTTTCTCCGGGTCCATCGTCGTCTCCCGAAGCTCGCGCGGGTTCATCTCGCCGAGACCCTTGTAGCGTTTGATCTCATAGTTGTCGTTCTTGCGATTCTTCAGCCAGGTCCGGAGCGTTTCATCATCGCGCAACCAGGTCGATTTGCCGTTGGTTTTGACCGAGTAGAGCGGGGGAACCGCCATGTAGACGTGCCCGGCATCGATCAGCTCTGGCAACTCCTGATGGAACAGTGTCAACAGCAGCGCCTGAATGTGCATGCCGTCGACGTCGGCGTCGGTCATGATAATGAGTTTGTGGAACCGCAGGCGGGAAATATCGAACGCCTGTCGGGAGCCAGTACCGATCACCTGCAGCAGGGTCCGGATCTCTTCATTCTTGGCAATCCGTTCGATGTTGGCCCGGGCAACGTTCAATGGCTTGCCGCGCAGCTTCAGAATCGCCTGAAAATCCGAATAACGACCCTGACTGGCTGAACCACCGGCACTGTCACCCTCAACGATGTACAGCTCGGATCGGGATGGCTCCTTGGAGTTGCAGGGAATGAATTTCTCGGAGATCCCCGCGTCCATAATCGTGCCGCTGCGCTTGCCTTTGCCGGTCATCACCAGGCGGGCAGCCGCTTTGGCGGCGTCACGGGCTTTGCGACGCTGTTCCAGGGTGCGCACCCAGTCCTTGACCGAGGGTTCGTTGGCAGCGCACCAGGTGGTCATCGCGTCGTTGACCACGGAGCGCACGATACTGTCCAGCCCCGGATTGGTCAGCCGGTTCTTGGTCTGCCCCTCGAACTGAGGATTCGGCAGTTTCACGGAGATTGCTGCAACAAGACCCTGCCGGATCAGTTCGCCATCGAACTCGCGCTTTTTGGTGATCCCGGTCTTGACTGCCTGATCGTTGAGGACCTTGGTCATCGCGGCCTGGAAACCACTCTCGTGGCTACCACCCTCGATAGTGCGAACACCGTTGGCGAACGAGACGATCCGGGTGCGTTCGCCCTTGTTGGGCTGGATCGCAACTTCCACCAGCACGTCATCTCGTGTCTCGGTGGCACTGACTGCCGTCGTGAATACAGGCACGCTGTCTCGATCACGGGGGCGCAACTCTTCGATGAAGTCTGGCAACCCGTTCTCGGACAGAAACGTCTGGGAAACCATTTCGCCGGCGTCATCGTCCCAGAGGCTGAGATGGAACGAGATCCCCCGGTTCAGATAGGCGGCAGCCCGGAGCCGGCTCTCGACGACTTCCTGCTGGTACCCGATCGTTTCGGTGAAGATCTCTCGATCGTATTTCCACCGGAACTGGGTTCCCGTCTTCTTCGGGTCACACTCCGAAATCACATGCTTGCTCGGAACGCCCTTCTTGAAGATCTGGACGAACTGCTGACCATCACGCCAGATCGTCAGCTCCAGTACTTCGGAGAGCGCATTGATGACCGTCGCACCAACGCCGTGCAGTCCACCAGCCGTCTTGTAGGCTCCCTGCTCGAACTTTCCGCCCGAGTGCGGCACAGTGAGAATCACGGTAGCAGCGGGCAGGCTCTTGCCGTTGATCTTCTTCGGATCGAACGGAATACCCCGTGCTTCATCCCGGACAGTGACCCACCCCTTGGGATCGATCTCCACCCAGATGTTCTGGCCATATCCGGCGATCGCCTCATCAGTGGCGTTATCCACCGCTTCCCAGATCAGGTGATGCAACCCGGTCGAGCCAGTCGAACCGATATACATTCCCGGCCGGGTGCGAATCGCTTCGATACCTTCGAGCACGCGGATATCAGCGCTAGTGTAGGTTCGTGTTTCTGTTGCCACCGTTATTGGTTCTCCGTCGTCAATTACCTGCAGAGTCGCAGGGAACGGGATCGTGTTCCCAGACGCGTGATTTTACTCATCAGTTCAATCGGCGCGAAACCTGTCTGGAATTCTGGAATAGAACATGTGTTCGCGCCACCAGAGCATTATACGCCCCATTGTGCCACACTGTCAATTGGCAGGTGCATACGTACGCATCTGCGCCGGCTTGACGACAGTCTGCCCGGCGCAGCGGTCGTGCTGCTTCTGGAAGCGGGATCAGGAGCCGTTGTACTGCTCCCGGAGTTCGGGAATCACCTTCTCAGCGATATTCTGAAGGGTCTGGTTCACCGGGCCGGTGGGAATTCGAGCCAGGAACGTCCGGACCCCGGCTGCCCAGTAGTCGGCCACATGCTGGCGGAACGAGTCTTCGCTTTCCAGTCCAGCATCAGTGGTCAGCCCCCGTCGGATCTCCGAGGGGTCTCGACCGATCTCCCGGCAGTTCTCGTCCAGACGTCGAGAATGTTCGGCGTACTCTTCAGGGCTGCCATTGCCATCCCACTGGTCAGCGTACTTCGCGATGTATCGCATCATCCGCTTGCCACGGGAGCCAACCAGCACGGGCATATGCCCGAACACCGGCTTCGGCTCGAACGGCGCATTGACCAGCGAGTAGTGCTCGCCCTCGAACGTAGTTCGCTCCTGAGTTTCGAGTTGCCGGAACATCTCCATCGCCTCACCAAAGCGGTCAACCCGGACCTTCGGTGATGGGAACTCGATCCCGTAGGCCTCGTGTTCACGATCGTTCCAGGAGGCGCCAATACCGAAGATCAGACGACCACCGGAGAGGTGATCCACCGTCGCGGCCTGCTTGAACAGGACAGCCGGATTGCGATGCGTCAGACCGGTGACCATCAGCCCCATCTGAACGCGCTCGGTTCGCTCGGCCATTCCCCCGAGAAGAGTCCAGCCATCGAGGCATGGACCCATCTCGTCGTCACGCAGGGAGAAGAAATGATCGAAGGCCCAGGAAGAATCCCATCCGGTTTCCTCGGCAAACTGCCACTGCTCGCGCATCTCCGCCAGTGTGCGATTATGCTGGCCAGCCACAATCCCGAAGGTGATCGTATCTGCCGGAGGGTTGCCCCCGTGTGTTGGTCCACCGATCATCTGGTTTCCTCTCCCTGTTCGTCATGCAAATCCTGTAAAGGCGAACGGCGTGCTACTTGCCGTCCAGCTCTTCACGAAGTTCCGGCATCACCTTGTCGGCGATGTTCTGAATGGTCGGGCTGACCTCGCCGAGCGGCATATCGAACAGGAACGTCCGAACGCCGACTGCGTGGTAGGCCTTGACGTGGTTGCGGAAAACGTCTTCGCTCTCGAGGTTGTGTCCTCCGCCAGCCAGAACCCGTCGAATCTCGGACGGATCACGACCGATCTCCTTGCAGAGATCATCGAGGCGCTTCGAGTGCTCAGCATACTCTTCCGGAGTACCACGTCCGTCCCACTGATCGGCGTACTTGGCGATGTGGTGCATCATTCGCTTGCCACGAGAGCCAACGAGCACCGGCATATGACCGAAGACCGGCTTCGGCTGGAACGGCGCGTTGTCGAGCTTATAGTGCTCACCCTCGAAGGTGGTGTGCTCCTGGGTTTCCAGACGACGGAAGATCTCCATTGCTTCGCCGAATCGATCGACACGATCCCGCGGCGACGGGAAATCGATCCCGAACCAGCGGTGCTCTGGCTCGTTCCAGGCGGCACCGATGCCGAGGATCATCCGTCCACCGGACATGTGGTCAATGGTGACCGCTTCCTTGAACATAATCGCCGGGTTGCGATGCGTCAGGCCCGTGACCATCAGACCCATCTGCAAGCGATGGAAATTCTGCGACAGGCCAGCAAGCATCGTATAGCCTTCGAAACATGGTCCCTGATCACCGTTGTACATCGAGTAGAAGTGATCGAAACCCCAGGCTGAATCGAGTCCGGACTCTTCAGCAAAGCTCCACTGATACTGAAGATCTTCCCAGGTCAGCCAGTGCTGTCCGGTAACGATTCCGAAATGTATTTTGTCGTTGGGTGGGTTCTTCCCCATTGTCGGTCCAGTGACGCCATTAGACACAGGCAATCCTTTCTTCGGGGCGCTTCAGCCGCGCCCACACCTCTATTTCGACATGTATCCCTGCAGAAACGATACCAGTCTCAGCTTGTTGATAGCGTCTCTCGGATGTGCTGAGTGATCTGGCGCGCATTTCCCATCGCCAGGTACGCTATATCTTCATCAAAGTTCTCGGGGGATGAGACATATCTGGCATCGCGAGACCAGTTCTCGAGGTCGGCGTACTTTTCGAGCAATTCTGTGAGATCATCAGTCGACAGAATC